>DATIBR010000130.1 GCA_035457425.1 Terriglobales bacterium | reverse complement strand
GGAGCGTTGTCGTCCGGCGGGTGGGTGGGGGGATCGGGATCGGGGAGTCTGGGCATGCGGTCGAGGTCGCCGCGGACCCAGTAGGCGAGTTCGGCGCAGCGGCGGTAGGCCTCGTCGCGGAGTTCGTCGGGCGGGTCGAGGCCGTACATGAGGTGGCGGGTGAGCTGGTCGGGGAAATAGGGGAAGCGGTCGGAGTCGAGCTCGTCGCGCAGGTTGGGGAGGTTCTGGCTGGCGACCTGGAGGGCGTAGAGGATGCGTCCGGCTTCGGGGGCCTCGAGGTTGCGGTCCTGGAGGCGGCGGATGGTGCGGGAGATCTCGAGCTGGATGGAGGCGGCGTCCTCGTAGACGCCGAGGGTGGGGTAGCGGCCTTCGTAGTCGCCGGCGTGGAAGATGCAGAAGTCGGAGTCGCGCTGGGCGGGAGCAGCGCAGGCGCGACCGTTCATCTTGACGTGGGCGCAGCGGCGGGCGGCGGAGGCGTGGATGGTGAGGTTGAGGGCGGAGCTGGCGGATTTCCTGGGCGAGGTGTTAGTTCTTGCCGTCGTCGTTCTTGCAAACAAGGGCTTGGTCTTGAAGTTTGGCATTGCGTTAACCCATCCCCCGGGGGTCCGGGAGGCTTTCTCAATGTAATCAGTACTTTACGGGTAGGGTAACCCTATGGCGGAAGGTCGGGTTCCCTGCACCGGACGTTCTTGCCGAGGCGAACATAAGGTGAAAGCAGATTACGCCGCGCGGCGCGATGTTGTCAATACAAAAGATTGTCAGATGTCTTTCAGATATAGCGTGTGGAGCGGAAGCATACGGCAATCGGCCTCGTGAGGTTGAGGTCGAAGACCTGGTTGAGGTTGGTCATGGCCATGAGGTCGCGGACCTTCGGGGTGAGGTCAGCGAGGCGGAGTTCGGCGCCGGCGGAGCGCGCGGCGGGGCGCGACAGAGGATCTGCTCCGGACCAAAGCAGAGCAGCCGCGAGGATCAATGAGCCGAGGAGCCGACGTACCATCCGGGACCTCCGCTGTCTGACTCAAAAGTTGCGCGGCAATCTAGCAAAGCTGCGAAATCGGGTCAATGAGAAGCTGGAGCAGATTCCTCGCACGCGCTCCCTCGTCCGCCGCCGCGGACTCGGCTCGCGCGGCTCGGAATGACAAGGAGAAAGGCAGCCTGGACGGAGGCCTGAAGGCCTCCTCCACCCGTTGGCCGACGAGCGAAGACCGACGACCGACGACCTGTAGCGAGGTCTTGGCTGCTGCTTATCGCTTATTGCTTATCGCCCGCGCGCAGCGCCTTGAGCGCCGACTCCTCGGTGAGGTTGAGGTCGAAGACCTGGTTGAGGTTGGTCATGGCCATGAGGTCGCGGACCTTCGGGGTGAGGTCGGCGAGGCGGAGCTCGGCGCCGGCGGAGCGCGCGGCGGTGTAGGCGCCGACCAGCTCGCCCACGCCGGCGGAGTCGACGTAGGTGACGCCGCGCAGGAGCAGCAGGAGCTTGCGGGCGCCCTGCTGGAGCTGGTCGCGCACGACCTTGTGGAAGTGCGCGCTGCTGTCGCCCACCAGGATGCGTCCCTCGACCTCGAGGATGGTGACGCCGTCGGATTGCCGGGCCTGCACGTTCAGGTTCATGGGCAGGGAGTGTACCGGAAATCTGTAATCGGTAATTTGTAATTTGTAATCTGCGGTCGTCGGCCGTCGGTCGGAAACGCAAGGTCCCTCGACTCGGGCCGGGAAAGTTCGCCCGGCCCTCGCTCGGGATGACAATCTCTCTTCTCGGCCCTCGCTTGGGATAACAATCTCTCTTCCCGGCCCTCGCTTGGGATGACAATCGTTTTTGTGGGCGACAAAACTGAATCCTGCCCGTCCAACGGACATCTACCAAGGAAGCCGGCAGGGCCCCGCATCCCAAGCAGCCGGCCAGGGTGGGGATGAATGATGGCAGCGAGCGCTCAGCCACAGGTTCCCGCGGCGCGCCGCCCCGACACGGAGGTGGTGCGCGACCTGCTGCGCCTGCAGCGGACGGCGCAGAAGATCAGCTCGATCCTGGAGCTCGACCCGTTGATGGACCGGATCGCGCACGAGATCGTGGAGACGTTCGGCTCCATCGAGGCGTCGGTGTGGCTGAAAGACCCGGAGCGCGACGAGATGGTGGTGGCGGGAGTGCGCGGGTGCACCCGGCACACCAAGGGACATCGCTTCAAGATCGGCAAACAGGGGATGGTGGGCTGGGTCGCGGCGAACGGTAGGACCCGCTACGCCCCGGACGTGACGCTGGACCCGCACTACATCGGGTGCGAGGAAGGGACGCGGTCGGAGATCGTGGTGCCGCTGCGGGCGCACGGCGAGCTGATCGGCGTGCTGTGCACGGGGCATCCGGAGCTCGACGGCTTCAGCAAGTGGCAGCAGCAACTGCTGGAGCAGCTGGCCGAGCAGGTGGCGATCGCGGTGGCGAACGCGCGGCAGTACCAGCGCGAGCAGTCGGCGCGGGTCGCGGCGGCGAAGGAAGCGGCGGAAGCGCGCATCGTGCAGGAGGCGCTGCTGCCGAAGGCGTCGCCGTTCGCGCCGGGTTTCTCGATCCAGGGGCGCTCGCTGCCGGCGGGCGCGGTGGGCGGGGACTGGTACGACTTCATCCCGCTCTCGGACGGCAAGTGGGGCATCGTGCTGGCGGACGTGAGTGGCAAGGGCATGGGAGCGGCGCTGCTGATGTCGGCGACGCGCGCGGCGCTGCGCTCGATGGCCGACACCTGCTTCGGTCCGGGCGGCGTGCTGCAGAAGCTGAACCGGCAACTGATGGCCGACATCCCCGCCGGGCGGTACGTGACGATGGTGTTCGGCATCTTCGACCCGGCGACGCGCAAGCTGACGTTCGCGAACGCGGGGCACCCGGCGCCGGTGTTCGCCAACGGCGTGGAAGCGCGCGCGCTGCCGACCGAGAAAGGCCTGCCGCTCGGCATGATCGAGGGCTTCTACTCCGAGGTGACGGTGGAGCTGACGCCCGGCTCGCGGCTGCTGTTCTACTCCGACGGCATCAGCGAGGCGATGAGCCCGGCGGACGAGGAGTTCGGGCAGGAGCGCATCCTGAAGGAGATCAACCACCCGCGCAATTGCGCCGACTGCTTCCTCGAGCAGATCGAGGCGTTCGCGGGCGGACGGCCGCAGCACGACGACGCGACGGTGATCCTGATCCGCACGCTCTAGACGAAGCGGGCGCGGTGCTCCTTGAGGATGCAGCGGTCCATGACGACCTTGATGCCCGCCTTGCGCGCCTTCTGCGCGGCCTGCTCGTGGACGACGTCTTCCTGCATCCAGATGACCGGCAACTTGAGCTGGATGGCTTCGTCGACGAGGTCGGGGACGGCGTCGGAGCGGCGGAAGACGTCGACGATGTCGATCTTGTCCGGCACGTCGCGGAGGGTGGCGTAGGCCTTCTCGCCGAGCGCGCCCTTGATGTTCGGGTTGACGGGGATGATGCGGTAGCCGTGATGCTGCATGTAGGCGGCGACGCCATAGCTGGGGCGGAGCGGGCTGGACGAGAGGCCGACGACGGCGATGGTCTTCGCGCCTTTGAGGATGTCGTGGATCTCGTCGGTCCTGGTCTTGTGCGCGGTCTTGTGGGTCATCGTTCGGCCTGCACCGGGAAGTGGGCAGTCATTGTATAGAACGGGAGTGGCTGCGGCTAGTTGCCTGACCGGGATCGAGCCATCGGGCGGGCGTATACTGCGCGTATCCGTACAGTCCCCAGCTGGAATGCCCGCAAGCGCGGGCGGGAGGCCGCTGTGCGCAAGCTGATCACGCTCGCCCTTGTTTCCCTGCTCTGCCTATCCCTCTCCGGCTGTTTCCTGACGTCGATGCAGCCGTTCTACGAGCCCGGCAAGACGCTGGATGAGCCGGCGCTGCTCGGCACATGGCACATGAAGAATTGCTCGGAGAACGACGAGGTCAAAGAGAAGTACTGCGTGCTGGTGATCGAGCCGGGACGGACGGAGCGCGATGGCAAGCCGGAGAAGGGCTACCGCATCACGTTCCGCGACGAGCGGAACCTGGGCAGCGAGTACGAGGGCTTCCTGTTCGAGGCGGGCGGCGCGCGGTTCCTCGACACCAGCATGAAGGAAGGGCCGAAGGTGGACATCGCGTTCGCCATCCACGTGGTCACGGGGCACGTGGCGTGGAAGACGGAAGTCGCGGGGCAGACGCTGAGCTTGACGCCGCTGAAGCGGTCGCTGGCGCGCGAGGCGGCGAGCCTGCAGCCGCCGGCCGCGACGTTCGAGTACGACGGCGACACCATCCTGAGCGGGAAGACGCCGGAGGTGCGGGCGCTGCTGGAGAAGTTCGCGATGAACCCGGAGTCGTACGAGAAGACGCTGCAGTGGAAGAAGGGGCCGGCGCCGGGAGCGGGGCCGAAGAAGAAGTAAGAGTGCGCGCTCGTGGGCGAGCGCGCCACGACTCCGTGGATAGAACCGCGCCCTCGGGTCGAGGGCGGGCGCTCCATGCCGGACTATTCCATCTTCTTGCCGGCGGGGGCGGATTTCTCCTTGAACTTCTTGAGGGCCATCTTGCGGAGGGTGTCGGAGATGTTCTTGTTCATGGAGACGGCCTTGAGGTCGTTGACGAGCAGGTGGTTCATCAAGGGGAGCCCGAGGTCGAGCGGGCAGCGCGGGTTATTGATGAGGGCGCGTGCCACGGAGTAGTTCTTCATGAACTTGCGGTTGCGCGCGATCTCGCGCAGCACGGCTTCCTGCACGTTCTTCATCGAGGCGAACATCTCGACCTCGGCGTCGGAGAGCTTGGGCGAGGAGAGCACGGCGCAGGAGACGACCTTGGAGCCGTCGCGGATGAGGATGTAGCGCTCGTCCTTGGTGCCCTTCATGGCGAGCTGGACGCGCTCGCCGACGGTCATGCGCGCGATCTTCTGCAAGGTGGAAACGCGCTCGCGGGCGCCGGCTTCGGCGGCGCGCATCTTGAGGGTCTTCTCGTCGACCTCGGCGGCGGGAGCGGGGGCGGCGGCAGCGGCAGCCGGAGCGGCGGCGGCGGGAGCGGCGGGCTGCGCAGCTTGCGCCGCGGCCATCTCGGCGGCGAGGTCGACCTCGTCGCCTTCGTCGAGGGTGCCGCCGACGAGCTCGAACTTCTTGCCTTCCTCGGCGGCGATCTCGGCGGCGTGCTCGATCTCGTACTGGGTCTTCTCGCCGGCCTCGATGTCCTTGTAGGCCTGGATGACCATGGTGTCGTCGCCGAGGTCGTGGAGCAGCGACTTGAGGACGATCTGCTCGGGTTCGCTGAGGTGGTGATTGGTGGCGAGCGCGAGCAGGATGTCGCGCGACTTCCGCACGCGCTCGGACTTGAGCATCATGTCGACGATCTCGCGCAGGGGCGTCTGCGCCAGCTCCAGGAGGCGCGACTCGCGCACCGAGGGG
This sequence comes from Terriglobales bacterium, assembly GCA_035457425.1. Classification (NCBI taxonomy): domain Bacteria; kingdom Pseudomonadati; phylum Acidobacteriota; class Terriglobia; order Terriglobales; species Terriglobales bacterium. Next base: position 3,662 of record DATIBR010000130.1, on the reverse strand, counting down.
TTCTCGAGCAGGGCGGGGACGAGCTTGGGCCGGCGATTCTCGGGCGCGATGAAGTACTCGAGGACCTCCCAGGGCGTGTTGGGGTCGGAGCAGAGGGCGATGGAGGCCTTCTCGTCCCAGGCGGCGAGGGTCATCTTGGCGTCCTGCGCGAAGACGGGGTTGGTGGTGAGGTAGACGAGGATCTCGACCATCTCGGCGGCGGAGAGGGCGAGAGCGCCCTTGGCGGCGGAGCGCATCACGTTGGCCGGGACGGCCGACTGCTTGATGAGCTCGATCATGCGCGCCATGGGGAGCTACCTCTCGAGGCCCTGCGGGGTGAAGACGACGGTGCGGGGCTTGTTCTCGGGGCCGAGTTGCGGGAGCGTCTTGCCGTTGTGCGAGATCTCGACGCCGCCCGCGTTGCCGAGGGTGAGCTTCACGCGCTTCTGCGCGTGGATCTCGACGGCGGAATCGGTGGGCTTCATCCTGACTTCACGCGCGGGACTGTCGTCGGCGGAATACTTGATCCAGGCGTCCTTGCGGGCGCGGATCTCGAGCAAGAAGCCGTCGGCGGCAGGCGTCGCGCCGGCGGTGAGCTCGGGGGTGGAAGGCGTGGCGTCCGCGGGAGCAGCGGCCGGGTCGCTCGCGGGCGCCGGGGTGGGCGGCGGAGGCGCGGGCGTCGCAACCACGGCGGCGGGGATCTGCGCTTCCACCTGCCGGGTCTGCTGGTACCAGCGCCAGCCGTAGTAGCCGCCGGCGCCAAGCAGGAGGAGGAGCGCGACGGCGACCCAGAGGCCATGGCGGGAGCTCTCGCGGACGGTGGAGTATTCGGGGACTTTTTCGGTCGGCGGATTGGGGAGCGGCTGGTCGCCTTCGCCGGCGGCGAGCAGGTAGTCGGCGACGGCCTGCTCCTCGTCGATGCCGAGGTACTTGGCGTAGGCGCGGACGAAGCCCTTGTTGAAGATGCCGCCGGGGAGCTGGTCGAAATCTTCTTCTTCGAGCGCGCGCAGGCTGCGCGTGCCGATCTTGGTGGAGGTAGCGATCTCTTCCAGCGTGATGCCGCGCATCTCCCGCTCGCGCTGCAATCGCTGGCCGAAGGAACCCATGACGCTCGTTTCCTGAGTGTGGTTTGCGGCTGAGGGATTTTCCGCTGGAGCGCGCTCATCATAGGTTCGTTCGCGCGCGGGAGTAAAGAGAAAACTAGGCCTAAAGGCAGCCCGAGCAACGACTTTGGGCGAATCCGCGAAGCGTCTAGGGGTTGTTACCTAAGTCGCACGGGGGCGGTGGTTTTGTTGCTGCTTTGGGAAATCGTGCATATAATACGCGCCACTTGGCGTCCCCCCTGCTCGACTCGATGCCCAGGAATCCTCGGATGACTGAAGCCGCCGGCACGGACCGCAGACGCGAGATCCAGGAACTGACGATCTTCCACGACGTGGCGAAAGCGCTGACGTCGTCGCTGAATCTCGACTCGGTGCTGCAGACGATCATGGAGAAGATCTCGGAGTACTTCCGCCCGGACACCTGGTCGCTGCTGATGGTGGACGAGCCGAAGGACGAGCTGTACTTCGCGATCGCGGTGGGCCCGGCGGCGGACACGCTGAAGTCGCTGCGGCTTAAGGTGGGCGAAGGGATCGCGGGGTGGGTGGCGAAGCACGGGGAGTCGCTGATCGTGCCCGACGTGTACACGGACCCGCGTTTTGCCAAGCGCATCGACGAGATGACGAAGTGGCAGACGCGGTCGATCATCTGCATCCCGCTGAAGTCGAAGCACCGGACGCTGGGCGTGATCCAGCTGATCAACTGCGACGTCAACAACTTCACCGACAACGAGATGTTCTTCCTGCACGCGCTGTGCGACTACGCGGCCATCGCGATCGATAACGCGCGGGCGGTGGAGCGCATCCAGGAACTGACGATCACCGACGACGTCACGGGGCTGTACAACGCGCGGCATCTTTACAAGACGCTGGAGGCGGAGGTCTACCGCTCGGCGCGCTTCGGCTACCAGTTCACGGTGATCTTCATCGACCTGGACCACTTCAAGCAGGTGAACGACACGCACGGGCACCTGGTGGGGTCGAAGCTGCTGGCGGAGATCGGATTCAAGATCAAGAGCCAGCTGCGGCTGATCGACTTCGCGTTCCGCTACGGCGGCGACGAGTTCGTGGTGCTGCTGCCGCAGACCGGGAAAGATTCCGGGCTGGTGGTGGCGAAGCGGCTGCGCGACGGCTTCCGGGGCGCGACCTTCCTGAACGACGAGAACCTGCACATCAACGTGCGCTGCTCGATCGGCATGGCGACCTATCCGGAGGACGCGAAGAGCGCGCACGAGATCATCCGGCAGGCCGACGAGATGATGTACATGGTGAAGAACTCGACCAGGGACAACATCGCGGTGGCGCAGCAGGGGATGGTGCGGTAGCGGGGCGCGATGAAGCGCGTCGTTAACTGCGTCTTCCTGCTGATCCCGATCATTGGTCTAGCCCAACAGCCCTCCTCAGAGCCCTTCTTTCGGTATCAGCGCGTTTACGAGACAGAGAGTGTGTGTCTGCTCCTGCGGGGCGACGGAGCTGTCCGGTGGGAAAAACAGGACGGCCTCAACTTTGCGGCGCGCGAAGGAACGATCGCTCCCGAACAGTTGCAGCAAGTGATCAAGCTCCTGTCCGATCCCAGGATCGCGAAGCTGGAGCAACGCGAGATCGTGACGGAGATGGTGATCTCGTACACCGAAGCCGTCCAACTGGCGATCGACCGCGGCGATCACTGGCAGGAACTGACTTTCGGAACGCCCAAAACCGTGAAAGCCCACAAGCAGGCGCTGGAGCCGATCGTTCGGTGGGTGAGCGAGATCGCAAAGAGAAACCTGGTGGCCAGCGCCAACCAGACGGCGACGAAGTGCCTGCCGCAACCGAAGACGGTCGAACCGCGCCTGGCGACCACCGCTGCCGCGGCGACACCAGACAGAGCCCCGGCGCCGGTACGGCCGTGGCGACGCCCGTTCCTGGTCCGCTATTCGCGTGACTACTTCTATCGCACGCACGAACGAGATTGCGCGGTCATCTTCCCGGATGGTCACTTCCGGATGGAGCACCGCACGCAACACCGAGCCGACGACGAACCAAGCGCCAAGGTCTATGAGGGGGACGTCCCGCCTTCCGCGATGGAGCAGTTGCGCGGCTTGCTGGAAGCGCCCGGACTGGTGCAGGCGACGAGCCCCGAGACGACTCCAAATGTCTGGATGAGGGAAGGAGAGATCGTCACTGCCGACATTCCACGCGCGAACGGCCCGCAAAATCTGGAGTTCCACCGTTACTTCGGCGTCGTCGCGCCCGGCAAGAAATCAGAGGAGCCCGGCGGGAAGGCCGGGATCAAGTACGAGATCGCCGCACCCAAAGTTCTGGACCCATTGCGCGAGTGGATCAAGCACCACGTGCAAGAGCACAAGGGCAAACCCCTCGCCGACCACACGGGAAACAACTGTTTCCCCGAAGAACCGAAGCCGTAGCTATTTCCGCTTATCGAGCACCGGGCTTTCTTTGGTGCCGGTCTCGTTCTTCTCGGCGGGGACGGGCTTCCAGGCGGCGTCGTTGCGCGGGGCGGCAGGGTCGACGCCGAAATCCCAGACGAACAGGTTCATCTCTTTCGGGTTGAGCATCTCGACGATGGCGTACTCGCCGGGC
>DATIBR010000129.1 GCA_035457425.1 Terriglobales bacterium | reverse complement strand
AGTTCCGCGCGCGTACCGCAAATTACGCGCTAGCTGGAAAGCAGTTGGGCCCCTGTGTCGCACGACGCTCGCTCTGGCGTCTACGCACAACCTGAATGGCCACAACCCTGGCTCCCGTAGATTCGCGGGAAGTGCTACGTTGCGACCGTTGTCAACTGGTCCAATTCCGGACCAACAACAATCTTTGCCGGCGTTGCCACACTTCCCTGGACGCCGAGGAGCCCGAAGTCGCGGCGGCTCCGGTGGATCCAGCCCCGCTCCCGTCCAACGGGAACGGCAACGGCCACAACCAGATCCAGATCGCGTTCGCCATCCGCAGCCTGCGCCAGCGGTCCGGGCTGAGCCAGCGGCAATTAGCCCTGCGCATGCAGGTGCCGCGCACCTACGTATCCAAGATCGAGAACGAGAAGGCCACCCCGACGCTCAGTTCGCTCGAGCGGCTGGCCAAAGCCCTGGAGGTGACCGTGCCCGACTTACTGAGCGGCGGCACGCCCTCGCGCGAGCAACTGATGCGCGAGCTGCTCGCCGACGAATTCATCGCGCAACTCATGCCGTTCGTCTCCAAGCTCGACGGCATGCAGCGCCAGTCCCTGCTGGCTCAGGTGCGCGACCTGACCTTGCGGCCACGACGCAGCGCCTGATGTAGGCGCCGCGGCTTCACGGCACGGCCTTCGGGCCGTGCCTGTTCTTTTTGTTCGGAAGACCTACGCCGCCGGCGCCGCCGGTGTTCCCCGGTGGATCACCAGGTGCACCATGAACATCAGGAACAGCACGCCGCCGAACGTGCACACGATGGTCGCGCCCGTCGGCAGGTCGGCCCACACGCTCAGCCAGCAGCCCAGCGCCGACACCAGCGTCCCCATCGTCCAACCGATCGCCAGCCGCGGCCCGATGCGGTCGGCGAAGATCATCGCGCCCACCGACGGAACGACCAGGTAGCAGAACACCAGCAGCACGCCCGCGATCGCCACCGACGACGTCACCACGAACCCGAACGACGCGTAGAATAGGAAGTCCCACAGCTTGATGTTCAGCCCCTGGCGCTCGGCCTCTTCCGGGTTTGTCGAGATCAGCAGGAACTTCTTGCGGAAGAGGAAGTGGAACAGCCCGATCACGCCGTAGAGCAGCGCGGTCTTGATCACTTCTTCCTTCGAGACCGCGAGGATGTTGCCGACCAGCATGTCTTTCAGGTGCTCGGTCTCGCTGGTCGCCTTGCTCATCGCCAGGATGGCCGCTGCCGACGCAATGGCGTACGAGATGCCGATGAACGCCTCCAGCGGGATCCGCCGCCGCTTCGAGCGCACGAAGCTGAAGATGAGCGCGCCCAGGAAGGTGAACGCCAGGCTGATCCAGTAGGCGCCTTCGCCGTGCGGGTCGGTCCCGGCCAGCACCGCGATGGTCGCGCCCAGCGCCGCGATCTGCGCCAACGCCAGGTCCACGAAGATCACGCCCCGCTCCACCACGTGCACGCCCAGGTAAGCGTGGATGCCCGTCAGGATCAGGCTCGCCAGGAACGGCAACAGCAGGAACTCCAGGATCAGCATTCGTCCTCTTTCCTACTTGACCTGCTGGAACGCGGAGGTAAGGAGCTGAATATCGTAATCGAACAGCTTGAAATAGTCAGACGCCTGCTGCTCGCCGCCCACCGAAGGCAGCAGCACCACCACCTTGCCGCCGGTCTTCGAGGCGATCGAGTTCGGCGTCTTCAGGTCGAAGTACGGCTCCACCAGGATGATCTTCACGTTGTCGCGCTTCATCTGGCCGATGAGCTCCATGGTGTGCTGGGGCGAGGGCGGGATGCCGGGCCGCGGCTCCACGTAGCCCACCACGTCCAGCCCGAAGTGGCGCGCGAAGTTCGGCCACGACTTGTGGTACGACACGACCTTGCGTCCGCGGTAGGGCGCCATCTGCTGCTGCCAGCGCTTCTCCGCCTGCGCCAGCCGCTGCTCGAAGTCGGCGGCGCGCTGCTGGAAGTACGCCGCGTTCTCCGGGTCCATCTGCGCCAGCTTGGCGGCGATGCCCTTGGCGATGCGACGCCCGTTGTCGGGATCGAGCCAGTAGTGCGGATTCCCCAGCGGATGCACGTCGCCCTGCGCGCGCGAGACCGGTCCGGTCGGCTTCTCCAGGATCTCGGCGAACTGCGAGGCGTCGAGATAGCCGCTCGCGGCCGGCTGGATCTTGCCGTTACCGCACTGCGTGACCAGCGCCGGCAGCCAGCCCAACTCCAGGTCCAGCCCGACCGCGATCAGCAGGTCCGCGTTGCGCAGCTTCAGCAGGAAGCTCGGCTTGGCTTCCACGAAGTGCGGGTCCTGGTAGCCCCTGGCGATGGCTTCCACCTTGATCTTGTCGCCGCCGACTTCCTGCGCCAGCGCGGCCATGTCGGTGGTCGAGGTGACCACGTTAAGCTGCTTCGCCTCCGCGGGGCCGGCGAACAGCATCGCGCCCATCAGCGCGGCGATGATTGCGTATGTCCTGTATGACTTCATCTCTTCCCTTCTCTCTCCGTGGCCGGTGTGGCCGGCCACTCACAGCTCACGACTGGCGACTCGCACCTTCCTCTAGAACGGATGCGCGCCGTGCGCGCCGATGGCGAACAGCACCTGCATCAGCAGCTCGTTCGCGTTCCGGCCTTCGGCGTAGTTGGTATAGCGATACTGGCCGCGGATCTGCGCGAACTCGCTCGGCCAGTACGTGAGCACGAACGAGCCGCCTTTGTCGGTGAGCGCGGCGGCGCGCGCGCGATCGCTCCAGTCGAAGCGCCCGCCCATCCACCAGCGCCGCGCCAGCTGGTAATCGGCGGAGGTGAAGAAGCCGAAGGCGCGCTGCCGCGCCGGGAACTGCTGGCGGTCGCTCCAGACGAACTCGCTGCGCGCCAGGAACGAATGGTAGATGGCGCGCCGCAGCGGCTTCCAGCGGAGCGTCGCGTCCACGCCGTAGAGCTGCGTCAGGAAGTCGGAGCCCAGGTCGTTGTGCCCGCGGCCGTAGGAGAACCCGATGTCCAGGTTGGTGGACTCGGTGATGTCGCCGTAGCCGCGGAAGTGCGCCAGGGCGCTCACGTCGCGCTTGCCGGACTGCGACCACACGTCGCCGGCGTCGCCGCGGTACATCTGGCCGGTCGCTTCCAGGTAGATGCCTTTCGGTCCGGCGAAGCCGCGCGAGATGGAGAACCCGGCGTCGCTCAGGCCTTCTTCTCCGCCGAGCAGGTTCTCGGTGATGAGGGGGCGGTCGACCCACGGCAGCACGTGCGTGTGCATCGTGTTCACCTTGCCGAAGTACTCGCGCATCTTCCCGACCTTCGCCACGAAGTTCCTGGGCAGCGCGGTGAAGGTGAGGTAGCCCTCTTCGAGGTCCACGCCTTCTTCACCGAACGAGAGGTAGACGTCGGCGCGCGCGTAGGGGTCGACGACAGCCTGGAAGCTGACCTCCGTCTCGGGGACGGCGAGGGACGGCGACTCGACGATGGGATTGTGTCCCGCGGTCGCGACGAAGTTCCCGATCACGGCGATGTCGGGGTTCAGCGCCTTGGCCATCGAGGGGGCGCCGCCGAGCTGCGGCTGCTGCGCGGCGGCGTCGGAGGGCTGCGTCGCCGCGACGGTCTCCAGCGGCTGCGCGGGAGCAGGAGCGGCGGGCTGCGCCGCAGGCTGACTCGTCGTCGCCTGCTGCTGCAGCATCCGAACCTGACCTTCGAGCGCGATGATGCGGTCTTCGAGCTCCCTGATGCGGTCTTCGGCGGTCGGAGCCGGCGGCGGAGCCGCGGCCGTTTGCGCCGCGGCAAACGCCGTGCACAGCAGCAAGATCATGAATAGTACGAGAGCCAGCCGTCGCGTGGACGTAGGCATATGACAACTCCTCGATCTGGATTTGGGACGCGAGTAGCTTAGGCCGGGAGAGGAGCGGGCGGAGGACGGATGGAATGCGCGTCGAGCGACTGCGCGGCGGCCGGCGCGACGTCGGGCGCGGGCGGCAGCGGGCGGCTCATCTGCTGGGGCGCGAGCGGCGCAACCTTCGCCAGCAGGGTGGGCGAATGTCCAGCCACGCAGACTACGCAGCGCTGCGCGTCGCGACTGCCGTTGGAGTGGAAGTGCCGCGCCTCGGCGACCGAAGCGATGAGCAGCACCGCGATGCAACACCACGCGGCGAGCAGGGCGAGCATCCGGAAACGGCGGTTTTGGGCGAGCAGCAGCACAGCTTCCGATTAGATGCGGTTGGGCCGGAATCACCGCCCGACGGGACCAGCTTTTTCAACCGGAAATGGGGCGGAAAGGCGATTCTAGCACCGGCTGCGGACCGCCCGGGTGTATCCGATGGTTCATTGCCGGGTGCCGCAAAAGGTGCTAGTTTCGAGGTTTCGGAGTGACCGCCTTGCGCACCACCCTTCCAGAAGGCCTGGACCGCAAAGAAGCCGAGGTCTACGCGCGGCTCGACCCCAAGCGGCTCCCGCGGCACATCGCCATCATCATGGACGGCAACGGCCGCTGGGCCAAGGGCCGGCACATGCCGCGCATCACGGGGCACCGCGCAGGCGTGAAGGCCGTGCGCTCGACGGTCGAGACGGCCGCGCGCGTCGGCATCGGCGAGCTGACGCTCTACGCGTTCTCCGCCGAGAACTGGAAGCGCCGCCCCAAGGGCGAGGTCGACTTCCTGATGCGGCTGCTGCGCAAGTACCTGAAAGACGAGGTCCCCACGCTCAACCGGAACAACATCCGGCTGAAGTACATCGGGCGGCGCCACGAGTTGCCGCTCGAGGTGCAGGAGCGCATGGCCTGGGCCGCGGAGGAGACGAGCGAGAACGACGGCATGACGCTCACGCTCGCGCTCAACTACAGCGCGCGCACCGAGATGGTCGACGCCTTCCAGTCGATCGTGGAGTCGGCGATGTCGAACGGCGGCGTCGAGCACCTCCAGATCACCGAGGAGATGGTCGACCAGCACCTCTACACGAAAAATCTCTCCGACCCTGACCTGGTGATCCGGACGTCGGGGGAGATGCGGCTCTCGAACTTCCTGCTCTGGCAGGTGGCGTACGCCGAGATCTACGTGACGCCGACGCTGTGGCCGGACTTCCGGGGCCGCCACCTGCTGGAAGCCATTTTCGAGTACCAGAAGCGCGAGCGGCGCTACGGCGGGCTGATCGAGCCGCCGAGCGGATTGCACTAGAGCAGCGATTAGCGATTAGCGATAAGCGATTAGCGAAAACCACCTACCCCAAAGGCCTTGGGAGCCGCAATCATCACGGTATCGGGGCACCCCACCCCCTTATTTCGGCAGCATTCACGATATCTAGTTTAGAAGCAAGTAGATAGCGGCAAGGATACCGTGATTTCTACCGTGGTTTTACCGTGGTTTACCGTGGTTCTACCGTGATTTTAGCGCCGTTACCGTGAGCGGGAGCGGACAGACCCTGGATTGAAAAAGAGCACACGAATGACGGCTCGCGTTAGGCGAACGTTTAGCGAAAGTGTACGCCGAGCGGCGTGGCGTTGTCAAGGGCGCATGGCCGAGCAAGCCCTCTGCCGTGGCGGATGCAATCACAAAATTACAAATTGCAAATCACAAATGCGTTCGCTAGTCTCGCGGCGCGTTAACTCTGCACGATGAAGCGCCTGCTCACCGCCGTCGTCCTGATCCCGATCGTCCTCGCGCTGACCTTCAAGGCGCCGCTGTGGCTATTCTCGGCGGTGGTGTGCGTGGTAGCGATGCTTGCGATGCGCGAGTACATGGACCTGGTCAAGGCGTACGGTCACGAGCCGTTGCGCCTCAGCACCTACTTACTGGTGCCGCTCTACTTCGCCCTACTGGCAGTTCTCGGCCACGACATCATCGATCCGGAAGCGGGTGCATTCTTCATCCTGTTGGCCGGAGCGTTCGTGCTGCCGGTGGCATTCGTGTACGCGCTGCTCGGACTGCACAAGGACCTGCGAAGCGCGCTTCCGAGCGTGGCGCTCAGTTGGACAGGTTTCGTGCTGGTGGCCTTCGCACTCGCGACGCTGGTGCTCATTCGCGTCCTTCCGCTGGGCCCGTTCTATTTGCTCTATCTGTTCGTCGTGGTGTGGTCGGGGGACATCGTCGCCTTCTGGGTGGGCAGCTCGATCGGAAAGCACAAGCTCGCGCCCGAAGTCAGCCCAAAGAAGACGTGGGAAGGCGCGATCGCCTCGGTCGTCACCGCGGCTGTGCTGGGCGCAGTGCTCCTGCATTCCGCGGCGCAGATCGTCGGGTGGCTCCAGGGTCATGGGGCCGGCATGAGTCTCGACTGGGCCGGGCGCGCAGAACTCTTCCAGTCGCTCGGAACCGCGCCCAGGCAGCCGGACGCGTTCCTGGTTCCCTTCTGGAAGGCCCTGCTCTGGTCCGCACTCATCAACGTGGCCGCGCAGCTCGGCGACCTGGTGGAGAGCATGATGAAGCGCGGCGCCGGGGTGAAGGACTCGGGCGCGATCCTGCCGGGACACGGCGGGATGCTCGACCGCGTGGACGCGTTGCTGTTCGCGGCTCCCTTCGGGTTCGTAATCATCTTGTTTGCGATACACTCTTAGTTCCCGCCACCACTCTCACAACGAATGAAGAAAATCGCCATCCTCGGTTCGACCGGCTCCATTGGTCGCAGTACGCTCGCCATCGTGGAGTCGTACCCGGAGCGCTTCGGCGTGGTGTCGCTGGCGGCGGGCGAGAACGTGGACGCCGCTTTCGAGCAGGTGAAGCGTTGGAAGCCGAAGATCGTCTCGATGGCCACAGCCGAAGCCGCCGACAGCCTGGCGAGCAAGCTGAGCGCCGCGGGGATCAGCCCGCTGCGCGACATCGAGGTCGTCTTCGGCAGCAAGGGAACCGTGCAGGTGGCCACCATCCCGCAGGCGGACTTCGTGGTGAGCGCCATCGTGGGCGTCGCGGGACTGGAAGCGACGTATGAAGCGGTGAAGGCGGGCAAGACGGTCGGCCTGGCGAACAAGGAGTGCCTGGTGGCGGCGGGCGAGCTGATCACCGAGGAAGCGCGGCGCCAGAACAAGCCGCTGCTGCCGATCGACAGCGAGCACAACGCCGTGCACCAGTGCATGCGCGGCGGCAGGATCGAGGAAGTGCGCAAAGTGTGGCTCACGGCCTCGGGTGGCCCGTTCCTCAACACCCCGAAAGCGGAATTCGAGAGCATCACGGTCGAGCAGGCGCTCAACCATCCGACGTGGAAGATGGGAAAGCGCATCACCATCGACTCGGCGACGCTGATGAACAAAGGGTTCGAGGTGATCGAGGCGTGCCGGCTGTTCCAGCTGCCGGCGGAGCAGGTCGCGGTCATCGTGCACCCGCAGTCCACCATCCACTCGATGGTCGAGTTCAGCGACGGCAGCATCCTGGCGCAGCTTTCGGTGACCGACATGCGTCTGCCCATCCTGTACGCGCTGACGTATCCGGACCGCATCCCCAGCGACCTGACCTTCCCGGTCCACGAGCTGAAGCGCTTAGATTTTCAGCAGCCGGATGTAGAGAAATTCCCCTGTCTGCGGCTGGCGTACGAGGCGGCGGCAGCCGGCGGGGCCAAGTCGGTGGCGCTCAACGCCGCCGACGAGATCGCGGTGGCCGCCTTCCTCGCCGGTGAGATAAGATTCATAGATATCCCCCTTGTCATCGAGGCCGTTCTTGGTGAAACAAATCCACGCCGGCCTGAATCTATAAAAGAAGTCCTGAGTATGGACGCACAGGCGCGCCAGGCCGCACGCGGCCAGGTCGCCGCCCGCAGCAAGACGGGCCGTCCCGCTTTGGCATAGGATTCCTTAGTGCTTGTTTCTGGGTTGATCGCCGTTGCCGCGTTTGTCGGGGTCCTCGGGCTCCTCGTCCTCATCCACGAGTTCGGCCACTATGCCGTCGCCAAGCTGTGCGGCGTGCGGGTCGAAGTCTTCTCCATCGGATTCGGCAAGCGCCTGCTGGGTTTTCGCAAGGGCGAGACCGACTATCGCATCTCTGCCCTGCCGCTCGGCGGCTACGTCAAGATGAGCGGCGAGAACCCGCTGGAGCCCTCTACCGGCGACCCGGGGGAGTTCATGTCGCACCCGCGGTGGCAGCGCTTCCTGATCGCGCTGGCCGGGCCGGTGATGAACATCGTGTTCGCGGTGGCGCTGCTTACCGGCGTCTTCATGCGGCACTACGAGCACCCCGCATTCCTGGACGAGCCCGTGACCATCGGATGGGTGGCGGAGGGCTCGCCCGCGGCCAACGCGGGATTGCAGGCGGGCGACCGCGTCCTGCGCATCGACAGCTTCCAGAACCCGACGTGGGAGGATCTCGGGTACCGCATGCTGCTCTACGTAGACCAGCCGGTCGAGCTGGGGGTGCAGCGCGGCGAGCAGATCTTCGCGACGAAGATCCGCGTGCCGGCGGCCGACGAAGCCAAGCATCCGGGCGATCCCGGCTGGGCGCCGAAGGATGCCGTGACGGTGCAGAAGGTGGAAGCAGAATTGCCGGCGGGCAAGGCGGGAATGCAGCCGGGCGACCAGATCGTGGCCGCCGACGGCAAGCCCATCATCGCGCTGCCGGCGCTGCAGGCATATCTGCAGAAGGTCCAGGAAAAGCCGGTGGAGCTCACGGTGCTGCGCAACGGCCAGGCGTTGAAGCTCACCGTGACGCCGGTGCTGAACAAGCCGGAGGGCGCGGAAAAGCCGTACTACCGGCTGGGGTTCTCGGCGCCGAGCACCATGAAGGTGACGCGGCTCTCGTTCGCAGCCGCGCTCGGCAAGTCCATCGAGGTGAACCAGCGCTTCTCCGGGCTGATCGTGGAGCTGCTGCAGCGGGTGGCGCAGCGCAAGATGTCGATCAAGCAGTTCGACGGGCCGATCGGCATCGGGCGCGCCGCCGGAGAAGCGGCGCAGCAAGGGCTGCTCTCGCTCATCCTGCTCACCGCCGCCATCAGCCTGAACCTGGGCATCTTCAACCTGCTGCCCATCCCGATCATGGACGGCGGGGTGATCCTGCTGCTGGCGATCGAGGGCATCATGCGGCGCGACATCAACGCGCGGCTGAAGGAGCGGATCTACCAGGCGGCGTTCGTGTTCCTCATCCTGTTCGCGGTGGTGGTGATCTACAACGACATCTCGAAGCTGCCCGGCCTCGGCAAGTTCTTGCCGTAACACGCAATAAGCGATAAGCAGTAAGCGATAAGCCGCCCGCGGGCGGCTTTTGCTTTGGCCTATCGCTTATCGCTTATTGCTTGCTGCTCGATGTGGTGTGCTCGGCGATCCACTGCTCCGCCAGCTTCTTGGCCTGCGCGATGTCTTCCGGCTTCATCTCGGCTTCGAGGGTCTTGACCGACGCGGCGCTGTTCGGGTCGCCGGCTTCGGCGGCGAGGGCGAACCACTTGTAGGCCTCGATCAGGCTGGGCTCGACGCCGCGGCCGTCGGCGTAGAGCACGCCGAGATTGTTCTGCGCGGCGACCACGCCGTGCTCGGCCGCGCGGGTAAGCCACAGCGCCGCCTGCTTGTCGTCGTCGGCCTCGTCCTTGCCGTCGGAGTAGAGGCCCTCGGAGTAGAGCAGGCCGAGGTTGTACTCCGCGGTCGCGTCGCCCGCTTCGGCGGCCTGGCGGAACCAGCGCGCGGCCTGCGCGCCGTCCTGCTTCACGCCCTGCCCGTTGGCGTACATCACGCCGAGGTTCTTCGCGGCCTGCTGGTCGCCCTGCTGCGCGGCCTTCTCGTACCACTGCGCCGCTTCGGCGGGGTCCGGTTTCACGCCGCGTCCTTTGGCGAGGATGAGCGCGAGGTTGAACTGCGCGCCGGCGTGGCCGCGCGCGGCGGCGAAGCGATACCACTTGACCGCCTCGACGGCGCTGGGCTTCACGCCGTTGCCGCGCTCATACATCGCGCCGAGCGCGAAGGCGGCGTTGGCGTCGCCGGCGTTGGCCTTGGCGGTGAGCGCCTCGGGCGTGGCGGCGGGCGCGGTCTGCGGCGGCGGCTGCTGCGCGCCGATCGGGATGGCGCACAGAAGGACGCCTACCACGGAGGCACAGAGACACAGAGGAAACCGGAGATGGGCCTTCTCTGTGCCTCTGAGACTCTGGGGTGGATGTTGGGTTTCGCCGGCACCGCTAGGCATGTTTCCCAGTGTAATACGCGGTGCCCGCCGGCCCCGGGAACATGCGCCGCAGCATGATAAAATCAGTGTTTCCCATGGCAGAGATCAGGCGCAGGCAGAGTGTGGCCGTCAAGGTCGGCAGTGTGCGCGTCGGGGGCGACGCTCCCGTCGTCGTGCAGTCGATGACCAACACCGACACCGCCGACGTGAAGACCACGGTCGAGCAGGTGGCGGCGCTGGCGCGCGCGGGCTCCGAACTGGTGCGCGTGACGGTCAACAACGAGGCCGCCGCGGAGGCGCTGCCCAAGATCTACGACCTGCTGATGATGCAGGGCGTGAACGTGCCCATCATCGGCGACTTCCACTACAACGGGCACCTGCTGCTGAAGAAGTATCCGAAGTGCGCGAAGGCGCTGGCGAAGTACCGCATCAACCCGGGCAACGTCTCGATCGGCAAGAAGGACGACGACAACTTCCGGACGATGATCGAGGTGGCGATCGAGAACCGGAAGCCGGTGCGCATCGGGGTGAACTGGGGGTCGCTCGACCAGGCGCTGCTGACGCGGATGATGGACGAGAACTCGCGACTCGCCGAGCCGAAAGACGCGCGCGACGTCACCATGGAAGCGATGATCGTGAGCGCGCTGGATTCGGCGGAGCGCGCCGAGAAGCACGGCCTGGGGCACGACCAGATCATCCTGAGCGCGAAGGTCTCGGGCGTGCAGGACCTGATCGACGTCTACCGGCTGCTGGCGGCGCGCTGCGACTACCCGCTGCACCTCGGGCTGACGGAGGCGGGCATGGGGGCGAAAGGCATCGTCGCGTCGACCGCGGCGCTGGGCGTGCTGTTGCAGGAAGGCATCGGGGACACCATCCGCGTCTCGCTGACGCCGGCGCCCAACGGCGACCGCAGCGAAGAGGTGCTGGTCGCGCAGCAGATCCTGCAATCGCTCGGGATCCGCAGCTTCACGCCGCAGGTGACCGCGTGCCCGGGCTGCGGCCGCACGACTTCCACGTATTTCCAGGAGCTGGCGGAGAACATCCAGCGCTACCTGAGCGAGCACATGCCGGTATGGAAGACGCAGTACGCCGGCGTGGAAGAGATGAAGGTCGCGGTGATGGGTTGCGTGGTCAACGGCCCCGGTGAATCGAAGCACGCCAACATCGGCATCTCGCTGCCGGGGACGTTCGAGGAACCGAAGGCACCGGTGTTCGTCGACGGCAAGCTGACGGTGACGCTCAAGGGCGACCACATCGCGGAGGAGTTCATGCAGATCCTGCAGGACTACGTGGACTCGCACTACGCGAAGAACGAAGTGGCCGCGAAAGCCTGAAACCCTCCACCACAGAGGACACGAAGGTACACGAAGGCTTTTGTTTCCTGTTTTCCTTCGTGTACCTTCGTGACCTTCGTGGTTAAAGACTTGCCCCCAAAGAGCGGAAAGGCGCGGAGTGCCCGCGCCTTTCGCTTCCAGTCCGAGTTGTGTTCTTGCCGTTCAGGTCGTTATTTGCCGTATTAGGCCGCTGCGAGCAAGCCGACTGCCAGCGCCAGCCACGCGCCGAACCCGACCATCGTCAGGGTCAGTCGAACCGCGGTGCGATCGACAACGTCATTCCATTTCGCGTCCATCTCGGGTCCCCTCTCTGTTCTCCTGCTGTAACGTCAGACGTTACTGAAGACGGATGGTTAGTGCGAAAAGTTCAACAATGTTTGAAAAAAGATGGCGCGGCGGGTCACGAGGGGAGTACCTCGGCGTATTGCCTCAGCTCGGGATATTCCTGCACGAGGGTCTCCGGGGCGCGGGCCGGCTGTCCGAGCATGCGCTTGAGTTGGATGGCGTTGACCGCGGCCTGTCCGCGGAAATGGTTATTGGTGACGGCGTAGGTCTTCTCGGCCTTCTCGGCGATGCGCGTGATGCGCTCCTTCCAGCCCTCCAGCTCGTCCCTGGTGTAGAGGTAGTTGTAGCGGTCGTCGCGGTTGCCGCTCTCGAACCACTCGCGGTAGTTGCGGCCGTGGAGCCGGACGTAGCCGACCGGAGCGGTGACGTGCTCGGTCGGGCGCAGCGAGAGCCCGAGCTTGGGCTGGTCGATGTTGCAGAAGGCCACGCCCTTCTCGGCGAAGTAGCGCAGGATGCCTTCGTTGTTCCAGCTCGAGTGCCGCACCTCGATGACCAGCGGGTACTCGTGGAACTTGCCGATCACGGTCTCCAGCCAGTCGCGGTTCTCGTTGGTGTTCTTGAAGGAGACGGGAAACTGCGCCAGCAGCGCGCCGAGCTTCCCTTCCCCCGCCAGGACGTCGAGCCCTTCCTTGGCGAGTCGCTCGTCTTCTTCGGTGGCGCGGATGGTCTCGGCGGAGGTCGGCTGCACGACCGCGATGGGCGAGTGTGTGAACGACTTGTGGAGTTTTGCGGTGAAGCGGAAGGCGCGGTTCGCCGACGCCGCCTTGCGGCACCACAGTTTCACGACTTCCGGCCGCATGTGCCCGTAGAACGAAGTGTTGATCTCGATGCAGTCGACGAACTGCGCGAGATACTCGACCGGATGCTGCTCGCGCTTCAAGCCGGGCGGATAGACGACGCCTTCCCAGTCCTTGTACGACCACCCGGCGGTCCCGACGAGAACCTCGCCCATAGGGCGATTGTATTGATAGCGGCGGGCACGGTGGGCGGCGGACTACGGATAGAAGACCATCACCACCCAGTTGGTGCCGCTGGGATAGCTGGGCGTGCGCGCGAAGCAGGCGCCGACCGAGACGCGGCTGTAGTTCTCCGCGACGCGGCTCTGGAGCGACTGCGGGAGCTCTTCCGGCTGGAAGGTGGTGAAGGCCACGACGCTGCGGGCCTTGAGGTCGCCGATGTTGCGGGCCGAGACATGGTCTTTCTTCGCCATGTCGCAGGCGGCGTCGCGCAGGTCGTGCTTGCTCGCGACCGGACGCATCCCGGCGGCCTTGCGCGCGCGGTTGTAGGCGTCGACGATGCGGCTGGCGGTCTCGCTATCGGGAAGGTCGGGGATGCGGCGCACGAAGTTCTCCACCACGTAGACGCGCACGCCCTTCCAGATGACGGCGACGCCGGCGGCGTCGAAGCGCGGGTTGAGGATGTTGGCGCGGTGGCCGGGGGACTCCATCAGGCGGTCGTGCGCGTCTTCGATGGCGCTGTCGTAGGCGATGTTCTCGCCGTCGTCGTTGAACTTGAGGCCGGTGGCCGAGAGGCGGTCGCGCAGGCTGGGCTCGCCCGAGAACTGGTGCGAGAGGTCGGCGTGCTTCACCATCTGCTCAGCGTGGCGCATGGCGGCCTCGGCCGCCTTGTCGTCCCAAGCGAGCGCGGGGGCCCCGCGGCGCTCGCGCTCGGCGTTGACGAGGTCCAGCATCTGGCGCGCGGCCTGGGGATCGGGGCGCTGCGCCCACGCCGCGGGCGCGCACAGGCAGGCGAGAACGATAAGTTTCCGGAGCATCGGTACAGGATTAGATGCAGCCTCCGTCATCCCTGTAGACAACCGAGGGCGGTTCCGGGTTCCAGAATGAAGCGCGTCACAACCCCGCTTCGATCCGGCTGCGCGGGTCGAGGTAGTCGCGGAGGGCGTCGCCGATGAAGTTGAAGCTGAGCACGGCCAGCATCACGGCGAGCGCCGGAAAGACGACCAGGTGCGGGGCGTCGAACAGGTGCGAGCGGCCGTCGTTGAGCATGGAGCCCCAGCTCGCGGTGGGCGGCGGGACTCCAAGGCCGAGGAAGCTCATGGTGGCCTCGGCCAGCACGGCGCCCGCCATCCCGATGGCGGCCTGCACGATGACCGGCTGGATGATGTTGGGCCAGATGTGGCGCGTCACGATGCGGAGGTCGCCGGCGCCGAGGGCGCGGGCCGCTTCCACGTACTCCTTTTCGCGGGCGGCGAGCACCTGGGCGCGCACCAGGCGCGCGTAGCCTACCCAGCCGCCGATGGAGAGCGCCAGGATGAGTTTGAAGATGCCGGGTCCGAGAAAGGCGACGAAGGCGATCGCGAGCAGGATGCCGGGGAACGAGAGGAAGGCGTTCATGACGATGACGTTGACGAAGCGGTCGGTCTTGCCGCCGTAGTAGCCGGCGATGGAGCCGATGACGAGGCCGAGGCCGAGGGAGAACGCGACCACGCTGGCGCCGACCAGCATGGAGATGCGCGCGCCGAAGATGACGCGCGAGAGGATGTCGCGGCCGAGCTCGTCGGTGCCGAACCAGTGCGCGGCCGAGGGCGGCTGCAAGCGCGACGGCAGGTCGATGTACGCGGGGTCCTGCGGCGCGAGCCACGGGCCGAACAGCGCCAGCAGCGTGAAGACACAGATCATCACGAAGCCGGCGACGGCGAGGGGATTACGCCGCTGCAGCGGCGGCGCGCTCAGCGCTACGCCGGCGGCGCTCATTGGCCCGCTCCGCGCGCGTTGGCCGGTCCAGGTTCCGCCGGCCACGGACCACCGGCCACTGGCCACTTCCGGTAGGCTCGATATGTCATCAGGACAAACGCGCCGACGAGCAGCACGACGTACGCCAGCACCGCGACCGCGGTGGGCGGCAGCAGATCGAGCGTCTTCGGATCGGTGATGGAGTTCTGGTAGGCGATGTAGAAGTAGAAGAAGGTGAGCCCGGCGAAGAAGAACGCGAAGATGGTGAAGAGCGCCGCCGCGCGCTCGCGCCAGTGCGCGGAGCGCTCTCCCATGTGGCGCAGAAAGCCCGGCAGCCCGGCGCCGGACTCCCGCGGAAACAGCCGCGCGCGATGCCCGAGATAGAACGCCGTCATCTGCCCCGCCAGGACCGACACCAGCAGCTTGCCGGTGAGCCCGTACCACTTCGCCCAACCCAGTCCATAGCGCGTCACGATGTTCCGCCACAGCGGATTGAGCTCGAGCGCGAGGTCAGGGCTGCGCCGGAGCGTGATCCAGTAGTCGGCCAGATGCGCGACTATCGCGAGCGCAGTCACGACGAACGCCCACGTCCAGATGCGCCGGCCGCGGACGCCGCGCGTGGCACGCAGCATCGCCAGCGCGCCGAAGAACACCGTGGCCCACGCCAGCCACGAGAGCCACACACCCCAGCCCTCGATCCACGCCAGCAGGCGGATGAGGAGGCCGTCACTCATGGGCGAGGCGGCCTTTCATTGGCGGATCCTGGGGTTCACCGCCGAGTACATGAGGTCGGTGAGGAAGTTGACGGCAACGTAAGTGAGGCCGATGGCGAGGATGCAGCCCTGGACCAGGTAGTAGTCGCGGTTCGAGATAGCGGAGATGGTGAGGCGCCCGATGCCGGGCCAGGCAAAGATGGTCTCGGTGACGATGGCGCCGGCGAGGAGCGCGCCGAACTGCAATCCGACGACCGTGAGCACCGGGATGAGCGCGTTACGGAGCGCATGCTTGTACACCACCGTGCGCTCGGGCAGCCCCTTGGCGCGGGCGGTGCGGATGTAGTCCTGCCCCAGCTCTTCGAGCATCGAGGTGCGCACCATGCGGGTGAGGATGGCGGCGAGCGCGCCGCCCATGGTGACGGCCGGCAGCACGAGATGCCGCCAGTCCCCCGCGCCCGAGACCGGCAGCCAGCCCAGGTAGACGGCGAAGAACAGGATGAGGATGGGGCCGAGGGCAAAGTTCGGGAAGGAGAGCCCGAGAAGCGAGACGAAGCTGAGCGCACGGTCGTCCCAGCGGTTCCGGCGGCGCGCCGAGCGCACGCCCGCGGGGATGGCGAGCAGCAGCGCGACGACGAGCGCGCCGAGCGTGAGCTTCAGCGTGGCGGGATAGCGGTCGCGGATGAGCTCGCCGACGTTCTTGTTGTAGCGGATGGACTGGCCGAGGTCGCCGCGCAGCACGCCCTTCCAGTAATGGAGGTACTGCCGGCCGAGGGGCTGGTCGAGGCCGTAGGCGTGGCGCGTGGCTTCGATGTCGGCGGCGGCGGCGTTCTCGCCCAGCATCTGCTGGATGGGGTCGCCGGGCACGATGTGGATGAGCAGGAAGACGACCGAGACGACGAGCCAGACGACCGGGATCATGTAGGCGAGTCGGATGGCGACGTAGCGCAGCATGCACCTGAACTTCTATCACGCAAATCGCTAATTGCTAATCGCTAATCGCTGATTGCTAGTCGTCGCCCGCGGTGGCCAGGGGCTGCGGCTCGAGCTCGACCTTGACCTTGGAGACGCGGCGGTCGTCCATCTGGAGCACGGTGTAGCGGCGGCCGTCGAAGACGAAGCTGTCGCCGATCTTGGGGATGCGCTGGAGCTGCGCGAGGACGAAGCCGGCGAGGGTCTCGAAGCCTTCGTCGCGCGGCAGGCGCAGGTGGTGCTGGGTCTCGAGGTCGCGCACGTTCTCCGCGCCGTCGAGCACCACGGCGGAGGCGCCGACCGGCAGCACCGGCTGCTCCGCGACGTCGAACTCGTCCTCGATCTCGCCCACGATCTGCTCGAGCGCGTCTTCGACCGTCACCACGCCGGCGGTCGAGCCGAACTCGTCGACCACGACCGCGAGGTGGCGGCGCTTCTGCTTGAACTCGAGCAGGAGGTCGCTCACGGGCTTGGTCTCGGGCACGAAGAGGACGTCGCGCATGATGTGGCGCACGCGCAGGCTCGAAGCGACGGCGGCCTGCAACTGCCCCTTGGTGAGCTTGATGTGCATGAGCCGGGAGACGTCCTTGGAATAGAGGACGCCGACGATGTGCTCGGGCCCGCGCTGGGGGTCGTAGACCGGCACGCGCGAGTGCTGCTCTTCGACGACGCGCGCCATGGCTTCTTCGAGCGGCATGTCCGCCGGCAGGGAGAAGATGTCGGGCCGCGGCACCATGATCTGCCGCACGGTGATGTTCTCCAGGTCGAGCGCGCGGTGGATCATGTCTTCCTGCAACTCGGGGAGCATGCCGACGCGCCGGCTGGCGGTGACGATGAGCTTCAGCTCGTCGGGCGAGTGCACGCCGCCCTCGCGCAGCTCGCGGGACCCGAAGACGCGCAGCACCACCCGGGCCGACCGGCTCATCACCCACAGGAAGGGCTTCGCCAGCTTCATGAAGACATCCATGGGCCCGGCAACGGCCAGCGCCACGCGCTCGGCGCGCTGCAGTGCCACCGACTTGGGGACCACTTCACCGAGGATGACGTGGAGGTAGGTGATGACCGCAAATGCGATGGTGATGGCGGTCCCGTGCGCGTATGCCGCGGGGTAGGGGACACGTTCGAACAGGGGCATGAGGAGCCCGGCCAGCGCGGGCTCGCCGATCCAGCCGAGCGCCAAGCTGGCCAGCGTGATGCCGAACTGCACCCCGTTCAGCACCTCGTCGAGCCGCTCGTGCAGGCTCTTGACGGTGCGCGCTCCCAGGCGCCGCTGGCGGATGAGCTGCTCGATCCGGGTGTCGCGCACGCTCACCAGGGCGAACTCCGCCGCCACGAAGAAGGCGTTGACCGCCACCAGCAAGACGACCGCAAAGACCTTGAGCAGCGCCAGGGTCAGCATGGAATCACCGATTTTACCATCGGAAGCGCCATACCTCCCGGAGCCTCTTAGGTAACATTCCTTGAATCAACCACTTAGAGATGATGTCTAGGCGGATGCTCCCAGCAACTCGTCGACCTGGCGGAGGAAGTGCTCGGGCCCGTCCTGGCGGGCGATGAGCTGATCGGGGCAGGTCTGGGGCGGCAAGTAGAGGGTGTGGTCGGCCAGGAAGGCGACCTTGAGTCCAGGGCTGGTGGCCTTGAGCCGCTCGCAGAGCTCGAGCCCGGCGTCGGGGTGCTCCCGCACGTCGATGATGACCATGTCGTAGCGCTCCTGGGCGGCCCGGAGGGCGGCGTCGGCGAGGCTGGAGACCCGGTCCACCTGATACCCACGGAGGCGGAGCATGAGGCTGCGGAGGCCCTGGAGGGTCTCGTCGCTGTCCACCAAAAGGATCGAAATGACCTTGCGGGCCGACATGGGAGCGCCTCCTGCTTCGATGCAGGCTAGCACCGCGCGGGGTGCGACGCATGGCCCGGAAACCCTAGCCTAAGGCGATTTTTCGCGGGTTCCCGAGCGGCCCATCACGGGCGGGCTGAAAAGATATTGGAACAGGCTCACTTTTGGCGAGGTCTCAGGTCTAAGGGTCAAGCGGTTCCGGACCCCCTGGAAGCAAGTTTCTTGGAACCGCGCGCACGACCGCTCCGTAACAGGTCACAGACGGTACAAGAATCGGCGGCAGCTTTTTTGGAGGCAGCAGTGGCGAACGGCAACGGCAAGAAGAAGTGGTGGAAGCGCAAAGTTTTTTTGATCACGGGCTCGATCGTCGTGATCCTGGCCGTCGGGGGAGTCCTGGTGGGCTTCACCAAGGGCGGCGGGAAGCTCGATCCTTCCAAGCTGGCGAAGGTCGAGAAGGGTGACCTCGCGAAGAGCGTGGTCGCCACCGGCAAGATCGAGCCGATCACCAAAGTGGAGATCAAGTCGAAGGCCAGCGGCATCGTGAAGAAGCTGTACGTGGACTACGGCGAGAAGGTGAAGGCGGGCACGCTGCTGGCGGAGCTGGACCGCGACCAGATCCTGGCGCAGGTGCGGGAGTCGCAGGCGGCGCTCGACGCCGCGATCGCCGACTACGAGCGCTCGAAGGTCGATGCCCAGGGCGTGGACATCCCGACGCTGAAGCGAGCGTACGAGCGCGCGGTCGAGATGGCGAAGGAAGGCGTGGTCTCCTCGTCCTTCCTGGACGACGCGCAGCGCAACTACGAGCTGGCGGTGAACAAGCAGGCGGTGGCCAAGGCGCAGCTCGCGGTCAACAAGGCGCGGGTGGAGCAGGCGCGCGCGCGGCTGGAGACGGAGAAGGAGAACCTGAGCTACACGACCATCGTCGCTCCCATCGACGGCATCATCCTGTCGCGCGATGTGGAGGTCGGTGACGCGGTGAGCTCCATCCTGGTGCTCGGCTCGTCGGCAACGCTGGTGATGACGGAAGGCGACACCAGCCAGGTGTACGTGAAGGGCAAGGTGGACGAGAGCGACATCGGCAAGGTCTTCATGGGGCAGCCGGCGCGCATCAAGGTGGAGTCCTTCAAGGACAAGACGTTCAGCGGGAAGGTCACGAAGATCTCGCCCATGGGGGCGGAGAAAGACAACGTGACCACGTTCGAAGTGCGGGTCTCGATCGACAACGCTTCGGGCGAGCTGAAAGCGGCGATGACGGCCAACGCGGAGATCATCCTGGAAGAGCACAAGGCGGTGCTGATGATCCCCGAAGGCGCCATCATCTACGACAAGGACAAGAAGGCTTCGGTCGAGATCGCCGACGCGAAGGCGGACGGCGGGAAGAAGAAGGTCCCGGTGGAGATCGGCATCTCGAACGGCGCCAAGACCGAGGTGCTCAAGGGGCTGAAGGAAGGCGACCAGGTCATCCTGCAATAACGCACGTGTCCCGTGCGGCGCGCAAGCGTGGCACGGACAGCAGCTCGCCAGGCTGCTTCCTCCACGGCCGACCGGCATCCTCCCCCGAGAGCCGGTCGGCCGTTTGACGTTCGGTAAGTACGCGGCGCATCCGGTACGGAGCCGGGCTTCGCCGGCGGCGGACGCGCTAACTGTTCGCTCGAGGGCAAGTCCAAAGGTTTGTGAGGTTGTCACGCCGGCATGAGCTTGCTTGAAGTGCTTCGCCAGGTGCTTTCGACGCTGCGCGCGCACAAGATGCGCAGCTTCCTCACCATGTTCGGGATCATCTGGGGCATCGCCTCGGTCATCCTGCTGGTGGGCCTGGGCAAGGGCTTCTCCAAAGACCAGAAAGACCGCATGAAGAACCTGGGCGTGGACCTGGTGATCTTCTGGGGCGGGCGCACCAGTTCGCAGGTGGGCGGGCTCGCGGCGGGGCGCGAGATCCGGCTGTCGATCGACGACGTGCGCGCGGTGAAGGCCGAGTGCTACCTCATCAAGAACGTGAGCCCGGAGCTGCGGCGGCCGGTGCAGCAGGTGAGCCGCTGGAACGCCGCCAACCGCGCGGTCCGGGGCGTCTGGCCGGAGTACCAGAACTTCCGGTCGCTGCGGGTGCAGGAAGGCCGCCTGATGACGGAAGAGGACGAGCGCGAAGGCCGGCGCGTGGTGCTGCTCGGGTTCGACTCGCGCCAGCAGCTCTTCCCCGGCAAGAACGCCATCGGCGAGATGCTGCAGATGAACGGCAAGCCTTACACCGTGATCGGCGTGCTGGAGAAGAAGCAGCAGAACGGCTCGTATGGTTCCGGGCCCGACAACACGCAGCTCTTCGTGCCTTACGCCGCGATGGCGCGCGACTTCCCGCCGCCGGAGCGCCCGTGGAACTTCAAAGGCTGGATCAACAACTTCGTGGTCGAGGTGGCCGACCCGGAGACGCACGCGGAGGCGGTGGCGCAGGTCTATCGCGTGCTCGGCCGGCGGCACCACTTCGATCCCCAGGACGAAGACGCGCTGTTCGTGTGGGACACGATGCGCGGGGCCAAGCTGGTGTCGCGCATCTTCGACATGATGACGGTGTTCTTCGGGGCGATGGCGGTCATGACGCTGTGCCTGGGGGGCATCGGCGTGATGAACATCATGCTCATCTCGGTGACGGAGCGGACCCGCGAGATCGGAGTGCGAAAGGCGATCGGCGCCACGCGCCGCGACATCCTGCGGCAGTTCTTCGCGGAGGCGGTGATCATCACGCTGCTCTCCGGGGCGGTGGGCTTGCTGGTCGGCATCGGCATCTGCGCCGGGATCGGCGTGGCGCCCAAGCCGGACTTCATCCCGACGCCGGTGATCTCGCCCATCTCCATCTTCGGGTCACTGGCGACGCTCGGCCTCATCACCGTGCTGGCCGGGATGTATCCGGCGCGGCGGGCCGCGGAGATGGAGCCGGTGGATTCATTGCGCTACGAATAAAAGCACTATCGGAAAGCGGCCCCGCACGTCTGAAGCAGCAGGAGAAGGAACATGAAAAGGAAGATCGCGGTCCTCGCCACCCTCGCACTGCTGGCCCTGCCACTCTCCGCGCGCGCGGACCAGGCCGAGGGCAGCTTCCAGCGCACGCTCAAGGTCGCGAGCGGCGACGTCGAAGTCAGCGTGAAGACGGGCAGCGGCAACATCGACGTGCGCACCGGCTCGGGCGACACGGTCGAGATCCGCGCGCGCATCCGCGCCCGCTCCGGTTGGGGCCTGAGCGCCGAGGAGAAGGTGAAGCGCCTCGAAGCCAACCCGCCCATCGAGCAGACCGGGAACTCCATCCGCATCGGGCGCATCGAGGACCGCGAGCTGCGCAACAACGTCTCCATCGATTACGACCTGGTCGTGCCGGCGCGGACGCGAGTGGGCAGCGCGACGGGCTCCGGCGACCTGAAGGTCCGCGGCCTGCAAGGCGCGCTGAAGGCTTCCACCGGCAGCGGAAACCTGTCGCTGTCGAACATCACCGCCGACGTGCGCGCGGAATCCGGCTCCGGCGACATGGAGCTGCAGGACGTGAAGGGCTCGATGTACGTCTCGACCGGGTCGGGGAATATCCGGACGGCGCGCGTCGCGGGGCGGTTCATCGGTTCGACCGGCTCCGGCGACATCCACCTCGACCAGACGTCGAGCGGTGAGGTGAAGGTCGAGACCGGCTCGGGCAACGTGATCGCGAACGGCGTGGACGGCGCGCTCAGCGTCGCGACCGGCTCGGGCGACGTGGAGATCAACGGCCGGCAGGCCGGCGAATGGCGAATGTCCACCGGCAGCGGCAACGTCCGGGTGCGCTTCGCGGGCGAGCCCAGCTTCGAGCTCGACGCCGAGACTTCCAGCGGCTCCATCGACGTCGATCACCCCATCACCATCCAGGGACGCTTCCAGAAGCACGCGCTTCATGGCAAAGTACGCAACGGCGGCAATCTGGTCTACGTCCGCACGGGATCGGGAGACATCGAGTTTCGGTGATCCGGCGAGGGGAGCTCGCTGAGAGACTGCTATGTTCTTCCTCAAGGAGATCGTCGCGCAGGGCTGGCACTCGCTGAATCGCAATCGCCTGCGCTCCGTGCTGACGATGCTGGGGATCGTGTGGGGGCTGGCGTCGGTCGTGCTGCTGCTCGGCTACGGCGAGGGCCTGGGCAAGGAGATCGTCATCGCCGACCAGGGCATCGGCAACGCCGTCGTCCACCTTTGGGGAGGCCAGACCTCGATGCAGGCGGGCGGGCAGCGCGCCGGCCGCCGCGTCCGATTCAAGTATGAGGACGTCGAGGCTATCCGCGAGGAAGTACCGCTCATCAAGGCGGTGAGCGCCGAGACCGACGACGCGGTCGGGTTCAAGGTCGGCACCCGGGTCGTCAGCAACATGGTGAAGGCCGTGGACCTGCCCTACGGGCCGATGCGGCGGCTCGACATCGAGGAGGGCCGCTACTTCAACGAGAGCGACTACCTCGAGCATCGCAACGTGATGGTCGTCGGGCCGGACGCGGCGAAGAAGATCTGGGGGAACCGTCCCGCGCTGGGCGCGACCGCCACCGTCAACGGCCAGACCTTCGAGGTCATCGGGGTGCTGCGGCGCAAGATCCAGGACTCTTCCAACAACTGCCAGGACAACAACTGCGTCTTCATGCCGTACCAGACCGCGAAAGAGCTGCTCGACTTCCGCGATCCCGACATGATCCTGTTCCAGCCGGTCCACCCGCGCGAGAACAAGGAAGCCATCCTGGCGGCGCGCACCGTGCTGGGCCGCCTCCACCAGTTCGACCCCAAGGACGAGAAGGCCGTGCCCGCGTGGGACACGATCGAAGACTCCGCCGAACTGCGCAACTTCACCATCGGGCTGAACGTGCTGCTCGGAATGATCGGGGCGCTCACGCTGGGCGTGGGCGGCGTGGGCGTGATGAACATCATGCTGGTCTCGGTGACCGAGCGGACGCGCGAGATCGGGCTGCGCAAGGCATTGGGCGCGCGCCCGCGCCACATCCTGGTGCAGTTCCTCATCGAGGCGCTGGTGCTCACCTTCATCGGCGGCGTGATCGGCGTGATCGTGTCGTACGCGCTCGCCTACGCCATCCCGCCCATGCCGCTCTACAGCGACCTCTACAAGACCGCCAACAACGAAGGCGACATCTTCCTCCGGCCCTCCATGATGGTCATGACCGTCTCGTTCATCGTGCTGACCATCGTGGGCCTGACCTCCGGCTTCTGGCCCGCCCTCAAAGCCGCCCGCATGAACCCCATCGAAGCCCTGCGCTACGAGTAGCGGCGGTTTCCCGTTTCCTGGTTTCTGGTTCCTGGCGCCCGGCCCTCTTCTGCCGGCAAACCCTCATCTATCCCTGGAGAAGCCCACTTCCCGGGGGAACACCATGAACCTACGCAAAGCTTTGCTGCTGCCGCTGGCGCTGTTGCTGGCGCAGGTGGGCGCGGCGCAGACGAACACTGCCGCCACGACGCCGACCAATCGCACGATCGCATCCGGCACCGAGATCAAGGTGCGCACCGACCAGAAGATCCCGGCCAAGCCGGCGCGCAACACCAACTTCTCCGCCACGGTCAGCGAAGACGTGATGGACAACACGGGCGCGGTCATCATCCCGCGCGGGACGCCCGCCACGCTGGTGGCGGTCGCGAGCGACGACAACAAGGACACCGTGCTCGACCTGCGCTCGGTGCGCCTGAACAACCGCAGCTACCTGCTCACCACCAACGCGCCATCGGAATCGACGGCGCCGGGCGGGTTGGGCGCCAACAAGCGAACCGCCAAGTACGTAGGCGGCGGGGCCGCGATCGGCGCCATCCTGGGCGCCATCTTCGGGGGCGGCAAGGGCGCGGCCATCGGCGCGCTCGCCGGCGCGGGCGCCGGCGCCGGCACGCAGGTCTACACCGGACGCAAGAAAGACCTGCCGGCCGAGACCGAGCTGAAATACAAACTCGCACAGGACCTGACGCTGCAGGCCAGGGCC
>DATIBR010000128.1 GCA_035457425.1 Terriglobales bacterium | reverse complement strand
GAAGCTGAGCGGACCCGAGGTGGTCGAGCGCTTGCGCGGCGACGCCGTCACCGCCGGCATCCCCGTCATCCTGCTCACCGGCCTGGGCGACGAGAGCCACCGCCGCCGCGGCGCCACCCTGGGCGCCGTCGCCTACCTCATCAAGCCGTTCAGCCCGCTGCAGCTGATGGAGATCGTCGACCACGTCCTGCGCGAGAGGCTCTCCGATGACCACGCACATCCGAACGCTGCGGCCCTTGCCCACTCCGCTTGAGGCGACGCAGGCACAGCTGTTGCAATACGCGCGCGACCTGCGACGGCTCGCCGTCGCCGGGCACTCCGACAGCGCCCGCGTCGACCTGCTCTACCGCCAGCTCCAGCTCTACGCACGCGACCTCCGCCGCGCCTACGAGGCCGAGCAGCGCCGCGCCCGCGAACTCGAGAAGGCCTACCACGATACCGTCCGCCGCCTGGTCGCGGCCTCCCGCTACAAGGACGAGGAGACCGGCTCGCACACCGACCGCGTGAGCCACTACGCGCGCGCCCTCGCCCAGGAGCTCGGATGGAAGCCGGCAGCCGTCGAACTGCTCGCCCACGCTACCCCGATGCACGACGTCGGCAAGATTGCCATCCCCGACGCCATCCTGCAAAAACCGGGCCCGCTCACCGAGGAGGAGCGCGCCATCGTCCAGCGCCACACCTTGCTCGGCGCAGAACTGCTACGCGGCTCAGCCTCGCCCTTGCTCGAGATGGCCCGCCTCATCGCCCTCAACCATCACGAGCGCTGGGACGGCTCCGGCTACCCGCACCACATCCGCGGCGTGAAGATCCCCGCCGCCGCCCGCATCGTCCGCCTGGCCGACGAGTACGACGCCCTCCGCAGCCCGCGCCCCTACAAGTCCGCCATCCCGCACCCGCGCGCCTGCGACATCATCCTCCACGGCGACGGCCGCACCCTCCCCCAGCACTTCGACCCCGAGGTGCTCGACGGCTTCCGCCGCCTGCGCGAACGATTTGAGGACATCTATGGTCGCTACCGCGAGTGAACGGGGAGTGCCCCGCCTGCTTCCCACTTCCGGAATCGCTCCCGAATTGGAGTCCCAAGTCGGGAAGCGGCGTCCCTCAGTCGAGGCGCGGGTTGCAAACAAAGCACTTCGCGCGGTCCGCATTGGGCCGCGGACTGCAAGTGAGAGGGCAGGATGCGAATCTTATGACTGACCTCGCCACCGCGCTTCCTGCGGCCTTGCCGACGGCAAAGACCATCCACGACCTTCGTCCGGGCGATCACTGGTGCGAGCTCTACCACCACGACAGCGAGCATCTCGAGCTGCTGCACGCATTCTTCGCCGACGGTTTCTCCCAGCACCACAAGGTGCTGTACATCGCCGAGACCGAGGTGGCCGAGCGGCAGTTCCAGGAACTGGCAGCGGCGGGCCTGGATGTCGCCGAGCGCCGGCGGAGCGGGCAACTGGTCACACGCACGCCCGATGCCGCCTACCTGGTCGACGGGCGCTTCGACATGGACCGCATGTTCGCCGTCTGGCAGCGCGAGTGCGACGCCGCTCTCGCCGAGGGCTACACCGCGTTGCGCGCCGCCGGCGAGCCCACCTGGGCGCTGCGCCAGGTGCCCGGCAGCGAGCTGCTGGCCGAGTACGAGTCACGCCTCAACCAGTTCGCCCGCACCCATCCCTGCCTCATCTTCTGCCAGTACGACGCGCGCCGCTTCCCGCCCGGCATCCTGCTCGACGTGCTGCGCTCCCATCCCGTCGCCGTGCTCGACCGCCAGGTCCTCGGCAATCCGCACTACGCTCCCGCGGGCGGTCCCCATCCCGAGCAGAGCGATGCCGCTGCGCAGCTTGGACGATGGATCGCGGAGCTGGGGGAAGGACGCAGCAGCAAAGCACTCCCCCCCGCAGGGCGGGCGGCAGGAGCTTCGCCCGTCGCGGGCGCGATGCGCCGGCTCGCCGCGTTCGCCGCCGGCCTGGCCCTGCTGCTTGCCGCGCTCGTGCTCGCCGGCTACGCGACCGGGCAACCGCTCCTCACTTCGTTCCTCCGCGACGGCGCCTCGACGCGTCCCGGCTCCGCCGCCGGTCTGATCCTGCTGGCTGGCGCGCTGCTCGTGCTGCTGCCCCGGCCGCGCGGCGCGCGCCGCCTGTGTGCCCGCGGCGCGGCCCTCGCCGCCGTCCTCCTCGGACTGCTCACCCTGTGCGGGCATCTCCTTGCCTGGCGCGCCCCGCTCCAGAACCTGTTGTCCACCGCGCGGGTCCAGGAATGGCAACTGGAGGCGTCCGGCCGCATGAGCGCCCCCGCCGCCGTCAGCTTGCTGCTGCTCGGCCTGGCGTTGCTGATGCTGGACTGGGAGCCGCGGCCCGGCATCCACCCCGCGCCCTGGCTTGCCTTGGCGGCGCTGCTGCTCGACTTCGCCGTCCTCCAGGGCTTGACCTACGAGGTCGCGGTGCTGACCAGCTTTGGTGTCTCCATCAACATCGGCCTGCCGGCGGCGCTCGGCGGCACGGCCCTGGCCCTCGCTGTCCTGCTGGCCCGGCCGGAGCATGGCCTGATGCGCGTCGTCAGCAGCGAGCACGCCGGCGGCGTGATGCTGCGCTGGTTCCTGCCCACGGCCGTCGCCACCATCTGGCTGTTCGGTTGGCTCAGCGTCGTCGGCGTGCGCCTGGGCTGGTATGACGCCGCCTTCGACCAGGTCGTGTTCAGCCTCCCGCTCGTCGCGGTGTTCACGCTGTTGCTGGCGCGCATGGCGCGCGCGCTCAACCACGCCGGCGACCTGGAAGCGGCGCAGCGCGCTGAACTGGAAGCCTGGAACCGCGAGCTCGAGTCGCGCGTCGAACGCCGCACCGCCGACCTAAAGCGCAGCGAGCAGCGCTACCGCTCGCTCGCCACCGCCACCGCGCAGGTCGTGTGGCACACCGACGCGCAGGGCCAGGTCGTCAACGACATTCCGCTGTGGCGCGAATTCACCGGCATGACCCGCGAACAGGTCCAGGGCTCCGGCTGGATCGAAGCGCTCCATCCCGACGACCGCGAGCGCACCGCCGAGATCTGGCATGCCGCCGTGCGCGACCGCGGGCGCTACGAGACCGAGTACCGCTTGCGCCGCGCCGACGGCGAGTACCGCCACGTCGCGGTGCGCGGCGTCCCGGTGTCGGAGCCCGATGGCGGCATCCGCGAGTGGATCGGCACCTGCCAGGACATCACCGACCGCAAGCGCGCGGAAGAGACGATCCGGCGGGCGGCGCGCTATGCCCGGAACCTGCTTGAGGCCGCGCTCGATCCCCTGGTCACCATCAGCCGCGAAGGCAAGATCACCGACGTCAACGCGGCGACCGAGCGCGCGACCGGCCGCCCCCGCGCCCAGCTCATCGGGACCGACTTCTGCGACTACTTCACCGCGCCCGCCGAGGCGCGGGCCGGCTATGAGCGCGTCTTCGCCGAGGGTGCCGTGCACGACTACCCGCTCGCGATCCGCAGCCTCGATGGCGCGGTGACCGAGGTGCTGTACAACGCCAGCCTCTTCCGCAATGAAGCGGGTGAGGTCGAAGGCGTGTTCGCGGCCGCGCGCGACGTCACCGAGCGCAACCGCGCCGAACACGAGGTGCGCACGCTCAACGCCGAGCTCGAACAGCGAGTGGCGCAGCGCACCGCCGAACTCGCCACCGCCAACCAGGAGCTCGAAGCCTTCACCTACTCCGTCGCCCACGACCTGCGAACTCCGCTGCGCCACGTCCACGGCTTCGTCACCCTGCTGGCGGAGGAGCATGCCGCCCGGCTCAACGACCAGGCGCGCGGCTTCATCGCCCACATCGTCCGCGGCACCGAGCAGATGGGCCGCCTCATCGACGACCTGCTCAACCTCTCGCGCGTCGGGCGCCAGCAGCTCGCGCCGCAGATCGTCGGCCTCCGCCGCCTGGTCGACGAGGTGCGCGAGTCGCTCGCCCAGGAGGTGCTGGGGCGCGACGTCGCCTGGGAGATCGGAGAGCTTCCCTTCGTCGAGTGCGACCCCGCGCTCATGCGGCAGGTGTTCTACAACCTGCTCGCCAACGCGCTCAAGTTCACCCGCCCGCGAGCCGCGGCCCGCATCGCCGTCACGGCCGAGACGCGCGCCACCGAGACGGTGATCTCGGTGCGCGACAACGGCGTCGGCTTCAACATGAAGTATGCCGACAAGCTCTTCGGCGTCTTCCAGCGCCTGCATCGCACGGAAGACTTCGAAGGCACGGGCGTCGGGCTGGTCACCGTGCAGCGCATCATCCACAAGCACGGCGGCCGCGTCTGGGCGGAAGCGCAGCTCGACGCCGGCGCCACCTTCTTCTTTACGCTGCCCGCCGCACCCGCCACGCACCCGGTGCCGCGGCGCAGGGGGAGCGGAGGCCGTCCAGCGAAGTTCCCGGAGGACAATATGCCACAACGAGCTGTTGAGATCCTGCTGATCGAAGACAATCCCGCCGACGTCGAGCTCACCCTCGCCGCCCTGCAGCGCAACCGCCTGGCCAATGAGATCCACGTCTGCCGCGATGGCGAGGAGGCGCTCGACTACCTCTTCGGTGAGAACGGCGGCGCCAATACCGCCGCCCTCCGCCTCATCCTGCTCGACCTCAAGCTGCCCAAAGTCGATGGCCAGCAGGTGTTGCGCACGGTCAAGGGTGACCCCCGCACCCGCGCCCTTCCCGTCGTCGTGCTCACCTCCTCGCGGGAGGACCGCGACATGGTTGACAGCTACCATCTCGGCACCAACAGCTACATCCAGAAGCCGGTGGACTTCGAGGAGTTCCGCGAGATGATCAAGCAGATCGGCCTGTACTGGCTGGTCGTCAATCAGCCCCCGCCGCTCTCTGCGCGCGCGCAGCAGGCCGACACCGTGGAGGCGGGCCGTGGCTGATCCCTCCGACCATGGCGAGCAGACCGTCCGCGTCCTGCTGCTGGAGGACGACGCCGAAGACGCCGCGCTGCTCCAGGCCCAGTTGCGTCAGTCCGACATGCCCATGCAGTTCGAACTTGTCGGCGACGAGGCGCAATACCTCGCCGCGCTCGATCGCGGGCTGCCCGACATCGTGCTGGCCGACTACCGCTTGCGCGGATACTCCGGGCTCGACGCGCTGCGCGAACTGCGTCGCCGCGATCCTCAGCTCCCCTTCATCCTGGTGAGCGGCACGCTCACCGACGAGGTCGCCGCCGGCTGCTGCGACCTCGGGGCGTCGGACTACATCCTGAAGGACCGCCTCGCGCGCCTTCCGCGGGCGGTGCATCGCGCGCTCGGCGAGCACCGGCTGCGCACCGAGAATGCGCGCGCCGAGGAGGAGCTTCGCCAGGCGCAGAAGATGGAAGCCATCGGGCGGCTGGCCGGCGGCATCGCCCACGACTTCAACAACCTGCTCATGGTCATGCGCGGTTTTGCCGAGTTGCTGTGCGTGAACCTTCCCTCTGGCCCCGAGCGCCGCAATGCCGAGAAGATCGTGGGTGCCGCCGATCGCGCCGCCCGCCTGGTCGCCCAGTTGCTCGCCTTCGGGCGCAAGCAGGTCCTTAGCCTGCGCCCGCTTGACCTGAACGAATGCGTGGGCGAGGTTGGCAGGCTGCTGCCGCGCGTCCTGGGCGAGCACATCGAGATCGTCGTCCACCCCGACGCGCACTTGCGCACCGTCAAGCTCGACCCCATGCAGATCGAGCAGGTCCTCATGAACCTCGCCATCAACGCGCGCGACGCCATGCCCGAAGGCGGCCGCCTCCTCATCGAGACTCGCAACGTCGACGTAGACCGCGAGTTCCTTCGCTGCCACGCCGAGGCGTCCCCCGGGCCCTACGTCCTGCTCTGTGTCTCCGACAACGGCTGCGGCATGGCGTCCGAGACCCGCCAGCACATCTTCGAGCCCTTCTTCACCACCAAGGCGCCCGGCAAAGGGACCGGGCTCGGCCTCGCCCCCGTCTACGGCATTGTCCGGCAGAGCGACGGGGTCATCTGGGTGTACAGCGAGCCCGGCAAAGGCACCACCTTCAAGCTGTACTTTCCCGCGATCGCGGGCGCGAGCGAGCCGCTGGCGCGCGCGCGTGCAGCCGCCTCCGAGGTCCCGCTCGGGCACGAGACCGTCCTGGTGGTGGAAGACGAGGACGGCGTGCGCGACGCCATGACGATGTTCCTCCGGCGCAGCGGATATACCGTGCTCGAAGCCTCCCATGGCGAGCGGGCGCTGGAAGTGGCGCGTGCCTTTCGCGGCGACATCGACTTGATGGTCACCGATGTCGTGATGCCCGGCGTGAACGGCCGCGAGCTTGCCCGCCGGCTCGCCGGCGAGCGTCCCATGACGCGTGTGCTCTTTGTTTCGGGCTACAGCGGCTCCGCGATGGCGGAGCAGTTCGCGCTCCAGCCGGACACGCCGTTCCTGGAAAAACCCTTCACTTGGGACGCCTTCGCGCGCAAGGTGCGCGAGGTGCTCGACCAGGCGCGCCTCGTGACCGAGGCGGCGGAGCGCGCGCCCGCGCTCATCCACTGAGCGCGGCTAGGCGCTCTTTTGTCCGCGCCGGCCGCTGCTGCGGCCCAGCACTTCCGCTTCCGCGCGCAGCCAGTGCTCGCGGTCGCGGCCGTCCGGCCGCCCGTCCTGCTCGTACAGCTCGTAGGCGCGCCGCCGGATCTCTTCTTCGGCATTGCGCGGCGTCTCGCTCACCGGCAACGTGGGGTTCGGGTTCGCCGAGACCGGCGGCTTTGCTTCGGTCACGTCCGGGCCGGCCGCGCTCGTGCTGCGGCGGCGCGTGGCGCTCTTTACGGTTGCGCCGCCGTCGTCGTTCTTCGCTCTTGGCATGGGGGACTGCTCCTCGGGGAAATGCGCCAGAGCCGGACCGGAAAGGCCCGCGATGCTCTTGCGGAAAGCCCATGGTAAACCAACGGGCTGTGGATGGCGCGTCTTCTAAAATGAAAATCGGGTTTTCAGTGAAAATCGTGCGAAGAAGTCTCCGCCCGGGTGACGCGCAGCGGCTCCACCCGCTCGGCCTTCACCGAGAGCACGTTGTCCTGGTTCTGCAGCACGCCCTCGACCATCAGGAAGCGCTCGCTCGCCAGCTCGGTGCGATAGCGCTGGTAGAGGTCGGGCGTGACGATGGCGTTGGCGATGCCGGTCTCGTCCTCCAGGCTGAGGAAAACGAAGCCCTTCGCCGTCCCCGGGCGCTGGCGCGCGATCACGCAGCCGGCCACCTTCAGCTTCTTCCCGCTGCGGAAGCGCGGCAGGTCGATGGCGCGGAAGACGCCGCGCTCGATCATCTCGCGCCGGTGATAGCTCATCGGGTGCGGCCCCACGGTCAGCCCGGTGCCGCGGAAGTCGGCGACCAGGCGCTCTTCGTCCGTCATGCGCGCGAGCGGCGAGGGCGCGTCCTTCTCGACCAGGTTGCGCAGCAGCGGCCCCACCGCGCGCCCCGCGCGCTCCGCGTGCCACAGCGCGTCTCTTCGATGAAAAGCGTTTCCCGTTTCCCGTTTCCCGTTTTCGGTGGCCTCGGGAAACGGAAAACCGGAAACCGGAAACGATTTTCCGATACTGTTCAACGCCCCCACTTCAGCCAGCTTCACCAGCTCGTCCTTCCTCAGCTCCGGCACTCTGCGCGCCAGGTCGTCGATGGAAGCGAACGGCGCGCGCGCGCGCTCGCGCACGATGGCCCGCCCCGCCTCCTCGCGCAGCCCTTTCACGTAGCGCAGCCCGAGCCGGAGAGCAAAAACCCTTTCACCACAGAGACACAGAGGCACAGAGGAATGCAATTCTTTTCCGTTTTTCTCTGTGTCTCTGTGTCTCTGTGGGGGATTTTGTTTTTCCAGCGTGCACAGCCAGTCCGACCGCGTGATGTCCACCACGCGCACCGCGAGCCCGTGCCGCTGCGCGTCTTTCACGATGGTCGACGGGTGATAGAAGCCCATCGGCTGGTTGTTGAGCAGCGCGGCGGTGAACGCCGCGAGGTAGTGGCACTTCAGCCACGCGCTCGCGTACGCCAGCAGCGCGAAGCTCGCCGCGTGCGACTCCGGGAAGCCGTAGAGCGCGAACGACGTGATAGCTTTCACGATCGCGTCCTGCGCTGCTCCCGTGATCCCGTTGCGCGTCATCCCCGCGCGCAGCTTCACCTCGACTTCCGACATGCGCGCCTCCGAGCGCTTGAAGCCGAAGGCGCGGCGCAGTTCCTCCGCTTGCCCGCCGGAGAAGCCGGCGGCGATCATCGCCATCCTTAATAATTGTTCCTGGAAGAGCGGCACGCCCAACGTGCGCTCCAGCACCGGCTCGAGCGACGGGTGCGGATACTCCACCGGCTCGCGCCCCTGCCGCCGCTTCAGGTACGGATGCACCATGTTCCCGACGATCGGTCCCGGCCGGATGATCGCCACCTGCACCACGAGGTCGTAGAACGTGCGCGGCTGCAGCCGCGGCAGGCACGACATCTGCGCGCGGCTCTCGATCTGGAACATGCCGACCGTGTCCGCTTTCGAGAGCGCGGCGTAGACCTCCGGATCGTCCGCCGGCAACTGCGCGAGGTCGACCTCTTCCTGGTGATCGCGCCGGATGGTCGCGATCGTCTCCTCGAGCGCGGCCATCATCCCCAGCCCGAGCAGGTCGACCTTCACGATGCCGAGGTCGGCGCAGTCATCTTTATCCCACTGCACCACCACGCGCCCGGGCATCGCCGCCGGCTCCAGCGGCACCACCGAATCGAGCTGCCCCTGGCACACCACCATGCCGCCCGAGTGCTGCCCGAGATGCCGCGGCAGGTCCTGCACCGCGTGCATCAGGTCGTAGAACTTGCGGATGCGTGGATGACGCAGGTCGAACCCGGCGTCGCGGAACTGCCGCGCGCGCGTGTCGGCGGGGTCGTGGTACTCCCACGAGCTCACGTGCTTGGCGAGCCGGTCGAGCGTCTGCTGGTCGAAGCCGAGGACTTTCCCGACCTCGCGCGCCGCCGAGCGCCCGCGATACGTGATGACGTTGGCCGTCATCGCGGCGCCGCGTTCGCCGTAGCGCTGGTAGACGTACTGGATCGCGCGCTCGCGCTGGTCGCCCGACGGCAGGTCGAGATCGATGTCCGGCCACTCGCCGCGCTCTTCGGAAAGGAAGCGCTCGAACAGCAGGTCCATCCCGACGGGATCGACCGCGGTGATGCCGAGCGAGTAGCAGACGGCCGAGTTCGCCGCCGAGCCGCGCCCCTGCACCAGGATCCCGTGCTCGCGGCAGAACTGCACGATGTCCCACACGATGAGGAAGTAGCCGGCGAGCTCGAGCTTCTCGATGAGCGTGAGCTCGCGCTCGATCTGCCGCCGCGCCCGCGGCCACAGGGGACGCTTGCCGTCGGTCAGGTAGCGCAGCCGCGCGCCCTCCATCGTGCGCTTGCGCAGGAACGACTGCATCGTCTCGCCCTCCGGCACCGGGTAGCGCGGGACCTCGTATCCCAGGTCGGCAAGCGTGAACTGCAGTCGCGCCGAGACTTCCGCGGTGTTGGCGATCGCTTCCGGCAGGTCGGCGAACAGCCGCTGCATCTCGCGCGCGGGCTTCAAGCACCGCTCCGAATTCCGCGCCAGCAGGCGCCCGGCGCGGTCCAGCGCCGTGTGCTCGCGGATGCAGGTGAAGATGTCGAGCACCTCACGCTCCTGCGGCGCCGCGTAGCGCGCGCCGTTGGTCGCGACCAGCGGCAGCGCCAGCTCGCGCGCCAGCTCGACCGCCGCCTGGTTGCGCGCCTCTTCCGCGCGGTCGTAGTGCCGCTCGAGCTCGACGTAAACGTTTTCTTTGCCGAACGTCGCGACCAGCCGCTCCAGCTCGCTGCGCGCTTCTTCCTTGCCTCCGCGCGCGAGCGCCGCCGCCAGCGGTCCGTGCTCGTCGCCCGTCAGGCAGATCAGCCCGCGCGCATGCTCCGCCAGTTCGTCGTAGTCGGTCGCGCACCGCTCGCCGGCCTTGGGATGCTTCGGCAGCCGCAGCTTCATCTTCGTGACGAGCTGGCAAAGGTTCTGGTAACCGACACGTTCTGCCACTAGCAGCGGAAGGCGAGCCGGCTCACCACAGAGACGCAGAGACACAGAGGTACCCATTTCATTCTCGTTTTTCTCTGTGTCTCTGTGTCTCTGTGGTGGAAGTGAGATCTCCGAGCCGATGTGCGCTCTCACGCCGGTCTTCTTCGCCGCCATGTGGAAGCGCGGCGCGCCGTAGACGCCGTCGCGGTCGGTGAGCGCGACCGCCCCGAGCTCCAGCGCCGAGGCGTACGCCGCCAGCTCCTCCGGCAGCGAGCCGCCTTCGAGGAAACTGAACGCCGAGCGCGCGTGAAGTTCTACGTAGCCCATTTCATTCTCGATCTACGGCTTACGATCTTCGACTTACGACCTGATCCCAACTCGTAAACGACCAGGTCGTAAGCCGTAAATCGTGTCAGTCGTAGCTGCCGAACACGAACCAATCTCCCGACGCGGCGTCGCGATACATCCGGTAGAGCGCCGTGCCGTCTTTTGTTTTCAGGGCGACGTCCCACTCGTCGCGCTGCCAGCCTTCGTTCGTCCACCACTCGCCCGACGTGCGCCACGGCCCGGCGCACGCGAGCACCTCCGCGCGCGCCACCTTCAGGAACGAGACCCGCGCCGGCTTGCCGCCCTGAACTTCCACGCGCGCGCGCAGCGGCGGGCGAAACAATCGCAGCGCGAGCTTCGCAGAGTTGCGAGCTGCGAGTTGCGAGCTGCGAGTGGCCGGTTTCACTCGCAACTCGGAACTCACAACTCGGAACTTCTTCACCCGGTGCGCATCCGGCCGGTGCGAATCCAGCACCTCCGCCGCGCCCACGTTCTCCTCGCCCACCAGCGCCGCCACGCGTGCCAGCAGCAGCTCCAGCTTCTCCGGCTCCGGCGCTACCGGGACGAAGAACCCGCCCTGCGTCGCGCGCGGCTTCACCGGCTCCGCCCGCAGCGCGAGCTTCTTCACCGGCGCGCCCGGCGGATGCGCCGCCAGCTCCAGCTGCAGCAGCTTCAGCAGGACCTTCGCGTCCTGCATCGGCACCGGCAGCTTGAGGGTGCGAGCAAAAACTTCAACGCCGAGGCGCGGAGAGGCGGAGGGATCCGTGGAGGAATCTTTTTCTCTCTTTTCCTCCGCCCCTCTGCGTCTCTGCGTTGGATTTTCGGGATCTTCGGGGGGATCGAGCACACACGTGAGCTTGAGTTCGTTGGTCGCCAGCGACCGCGCCTTCAGCCGCGCGCATAGCTGCTCCAGCATGCGGTTCAGCAGGAAGACCAGCGGCTCCAGGTTCTCCACCGGATACTCCAGTTCCGCGGTCTCTTCGAATTCGAGCGGCGGCTCCAGCGGGACGAGCGTCCGACGGCGCTCGCCGCGCGCCAGTTGCTGCAGCGTCAAGCCGCGCTGCCCCAGCCGCTCGACCACGGCGACCGAAGGCAGGTTCGCGAACGGCCGCAGCGTCCGGATCCCCCAGCGCTCCATCACTTCCGCGAACCGCTCCACCGGCGGCGCGCCATCGAAGTCTTCCGGGCGCTCGGCCTCGGGCGCGAGCACGCCGACCTCGAGCAGCCCGAGCCGCTCGGCCGTCTTGTCTTCCGGCACGATGGTCACGCCGTTGAAGCCGCGCGCCAGGTAGGTCGCGGCGTCCGGATTCGCCGCCGCCGCCACGTTCGCCTCCAACCCCAGCTCGCTGGCACGGCGCGCCAGGTCGCGCGCGATCTTTGCCGGCGGGCCGAACAACGACTCCAGTCCGGCGAGATCCAGCACTACCGTGTCTGCCGCGGTGTCTTCCACGCGCGGCGAGAACGCGCAGGCCGCGTCGAGCAGCGCCGCGTGCGCCGCGGCTTCCTGCTCGGGCAAGCGCTTCCGCAGCGTGACGTTGCCGGCGAATTCCTCGAGCTGCAGCTTCGTCAGGCCCGCTTCAATGCCCAGCAGCCGCGCCCGCTCATTCGCTGCCGCCACGCGCTCCAGCGGCGGCTTGCCCTCCAGCACCGCGATCGCGTGCTCGCGCAGCGCCGGCTCCACGCGCACCACCGCTTCGACGGGAAGGTCCGGGATGTAGAGCGCGGCGAACATAAGGGATTGCCGATTGCCGATTTACGATCGCCGATCTCAGACCGCCCACGCGGCGGTGGCGGCGAGACTCGCCGGCTTGCTCGCCGCCGCGTGCTTCTTCTGCGCATGCCCGCGCACCAGCTCGACTGCGGCGCTCATCCCGGTGAAGATCGCTGCGGCCGACGGCCGAGGGCCGACGACCGGCGACTCGCCTGACGACTGCAATCTGAAGTCTGAAGATTCGAGCTTTAGCACCACTTCCGCGCAGCTCTTCGCGTGCGCCTCTTCTTCCAGCACGACCAGCGCGGCCGGCGTGCCTTCGACCGCGCGCCGGAAGCGGAACCACGTGGTCAGCGGGACGCGCCGCGCCATCTCGACCGCCACGTCGCCCAGGTCGAGCGCCACCAGCCCGAAGCCGCCGCTCGCCAGCAGCAGGTCGGCCACCCGCAGGACGCTGTCGAGTACCGAGTACCGGGTACTGAGTACCGAGTTGTGAGTTGCGAGTTGCGAGTGGCGCGAAGACCCAGGCTTCACGCTTCGCAAAGCTTCTCGCTCGGTACTCGGTGCCCGGGACTCGGTACTGCCGCACCGCACCCACAGAAGCCGCTCCAGCTCGATACCCGCCTCCCATCCGGAGTGTGGATCGAAGCTGCCCGAGGCGTCCACCAGCGCGCAGAACTCCTGCCGCGCCGTGACTTGCGCGAGTAAAGAAAGGAGCAGGGAAGTCCGCCCGGAGGAAGCCGCCCCGGTGATCTCGCTCAGCGCGCCGCGCGGCACGCCGCCGCACAGCGCGTCGACCTCCGCCACCCCGGTCGGCAGGCACACCGGCAGCGGGCGCTCGCGCACCGTCAGCGCCGACGGGACCTTCTTCTCCAGCGCCGCCTCGACGCTCTTCTTGATCAGTTGGGATTTTGCCGCGCCCGCGGGCAGCGCCGACAGCTCGACCGTGGGTACCGCCAGGGGAGAAGCCATATAAGAATCCTGAGTCCACAGTCCCTAGGACCGGCCACCGTGGACCGTGCACTGTGGGACTGTGAACCAATAAGGTGGCGGTCCGAGGATCCAGGCCACAGACCGAACGGGCCGCCAAGGCTGAAAGATCGAAGGGAACTCTTGATTCGCCTTTTCTTCGCCTATCTGGGTAGGATTCTGCGCCTGGCGGGAAAGGTTGTCAAGCGGGTTTTTGGGGCTAGGCCAGCTGCACGGAGTAGCGCACCGGCATGTTCACCGCGCCGAACCTCGTGCGCTGGTTGTTGCGCAGCCGGCTGAGCGTCGCCTGGTCGCTCGGCGAGAAGCCCGGATAGCCGGGCAGGTCGAACGACGTCCAGGTGAGCAGCCAGCTCGTCGCCGTGTCGTGATAGGCCGCCACCGAGCCGTACGCCAGCTCGTAGGTCACGTTGTTGTACTTGAACTGGATGGTCAGCGCGACCTGCGCCGTCGTGCCGGGGCCCATCGAGACATACGGCCCGAAGTAGTTCACGCCGAACGCGCTGACTTCCGCCAGGAAGTTCTGCGGCAGGCCGGACGCTTGCCACGCCGGCGACGCCGGATCGAAGATGAAACGCATCCGGCGGCCCGTGCTGTAGGTCACCAGGTTGGCATTCTTCCCGCCCGCGCCCAGGTACGACTGCACTCCGCTCGCGCCGTTCAAGTAGGCGTTGTTGCCGTCGTGGCTCACGCCCGCGCCGGTCAGCGAGAGGTTCGGCTGCACGAAGGTGTTGGTCGCAGTCCCCTTCGAGGCCGCCAGGGCGACCACGGTCAGCGAAAGCAGGATGAGGGTGACAGCGAACGGACGACGGCGCATGGAGTGCTCCTTGATGGTTCGAAGGGCCTGGGGACTGAAGTTGTACGGGGAAGTCGATTGTGCGGGCACGGGCCGCGGATGTCAACGGGAATCACGCGGATTCAGCCTGCTAGAATGACGGTTTCGCCATGGCCGAGCGCTCCCGCATGTCCGGTTCCGAGATCCGCGAGATGTTCCTGCGCTACTTCGAGCAGCAGAAACACCGCCGCGTCCATTCGTCCTCGCTCCTGCCGGCCAACGACCCCACGCTGCTCTTCACCAACGCGGGCATGAACCAGTTCAAGGACACCTTCCTCGGCCTGGAGAAGCGCGACTACTCGCGCGCCTGTAGTTCGCAGAAGTGCGTGCGCGCGGGCGGCAAGCACAACGACCTCGAGAACGTCGGCTTCACCAACCGCCACCACACCTTCTTCGAGATGCTCGGCAACTTCAGCTTCGGCGACTACTTCAAGCGCGACGCCGTGAAGTTCGCCTGGGAGCTGGTCACCTCGCCGCAGTGGTACGGCGTCGACAAGTCCAAACTCTACGCCACCATCTTCCAGGGCGAGCAGGGCATCCCGCGCGACGACGAGGCGGAAAAACACTGGCTCGAGGTCGGCGTCCCCAAGGATCGCGTCTTCGCCATGGGGATGAAGGACAACTTCTGGGCCATGGGCGACACCGGCCCCTGCGGCCCCTGCTCCGAGCTGCACATCGACCTGGGCGCGGCGGCCAGCGAGCAGGGCCACGCCGACTGCAAGTTCGGCTGCGAGTGCGGCCGCTACATGGAGATCTGGAACCTCGTCTTCATGCAGTTCGACCGCGACGCCGCGGGCAATTACAACCCGCTGCCCAAGCCCTCGATCGACACCGGCATGGGACTGGAGCGCATCGCCGCCGTGCTCCAGGGCAAGCTCTCGAACTACGACACCGACCTGTTCACGCCGTTGCTCGAGCACGCGGCCGAGCTCGTCGGCGTCGACGAGAAGAAGGAGCTCGCGGCGGAGAAGGACACGCGCAATGCGGCGTCGCTGCGCGTCATCGCCGACCACGCCCGCGCCTCCACGTTCCTCATCTCCGACGGCGTGCTGCCGTCGAACGAAGGCCGCGGCTACGTGCTGCGCAAGATCCTGCGCCGCGGCATCCGCCACGGACGCCTGCTCGGCCAGAACCAGCCCTTCATGTTCCAGATGGTCTTCGCCGTCCGCGACCTCATGCAGGGCGCCTACCCCGAGCTGAACGAGACCGCCGACCGCGTGAGCAAGGTCATCCACGAAGAGGAGCGCAGATTCGCGCACACGCTCGACCTCGGACTCAAGAAGCTGGAAGACGATTTCGCGCCGCTGCTCGCCGAGAAAAGGAAGTCCCCGGACTCGTCTCCAACCTACTCCGGCGACGCCGCCTTCAAGCTCTACGACACCTTCGGCCTGCCCTTCGACTTCATGATGGACGCGGCGCGCGACCAGGGGCTGCACTTCGATGTCGAAGGTTTCGAGCGCGCGATGCAGCAGCAGCGCGAGCGCGCGAAAGCCTCGTGGAAGGGCGGCGCCGGCAAGGCGACCGCCTCGCCCCTCCTGCGCGATCTCGCGAAGACGGTCTTCGAAGGCTACGCGCGCACCGAATCCGCCGACTGCAAGGTCATCGCCATCGTGAAGGGCGGCGCGGGCGCGCAGGAGCTCAAGCCCGGCGAAGAAGGCGAGGTCGTCCTCGACCACACTCCGTTCTACGCCGAATCCGGCGGGCAGGTCGGCGACGTCGGCTGGCTCCTCGACTTATCGCGCAACGTCGTCGCCCAGGTCCGCGGCTGCACGCTGCCGGTGCAGGGCGTGCGCGCGCACCACGTCGTAGCGAAACATCCCATCGTGGTCGGCGACCGCGTCATCGCCAAGGTCAACGACGAAGTCCGCGCCCACACCATGCGCAACCACACCGCCACGCACCTGTTGCACGCCGCGCTGCGCGAGGTCCTCGGCAAGCACGTCAAGCAGGCGGGCTCGCTGGTCGCGCCCGGCCACCTGCGCTTCGACTTCTCGCACTTCACCTCCGTCGCCGACGAGGAGCTCCAGGACATCGAGGACCTCGCCAACAAGGAAGTCCTGCGCAACGAGAAGATCGAGGTCATCAACGACGTCCCCATCGACCAGGCCATCAACGAGTTCAAGGCGATGGCGCTGTTCGGCGAGAAGTACGGCGACAAGGTCCGCGTCATCCGCATCGGCGACTTCTCCACCGAGCTCTGCGGCGGCACCCACACCGGCGCCACCGGCGAGATCGGCCTGATCAAAGTGCTGAAGGAAGGCTCGGTCTCATCCGGCGTGCGCCGCGTGGAGGCCGTCACCGGCGCCGGCTCGCTCGAGCACTTCCGCCGCGACCACGAGCTCGAGCACGTGGTCGCGAACCTGGTCCGCGGCGAAGCGGCTTCGCCCGCGCAGGCACTGCGCTCCGAACTCGACCGCCGCGAGACGGAGATAAAGAAGCTGCAGAAAGAATTGGAAACCCTGCGCATGCGCTCGGCGTCGTCGGCGGTCTCTGCGGCTGGCGATACCGTGAAGACGGTGAAGGGCGTGAAGGTCGCCGTCCAGCGGGTCGAGAACGTGGACCGCAACCAGATGCGCACGCTGGTCGACAACCTGCGCAACAAGCTCGGCTCTGGCGTCGTCGTGCTGGGGTCCGCCCTCGACGGCAAGGCCGCCATCATCGTCGGCGTCACCAAGGATCTGACGGAAAAAGTCCAGGCCGGCAAGATCGTCGGACAGGTCGCCGCGAAGGTCGGCGGCAAGGGCGGCGGCCGCCCCGACCTCGCCGAAGCCGGCGGCCCCGACGCCACGCAGCTCGACGCCGCCCTCAGCTCCGCGTACGGCGTCGTCGAATCCCTGCTGCCGTGACTTCAGTCTTCAACCGCGCCGCGCCAATCCTCTTGGCCGACGACCGACGCCCGCTCTACTCCGCCTCGCACACCGCCGTCTCGTTCACGTTGGCGATGTCGCTCTCCGAAGCCGCCCACGCCTTCTTCTCGTTGTCGTACTTCAGCACCGAGCTGTAGTCGGCAGGCTCGCACTTGTAGTCCTTGCCGGCCATCGCGCCCTTCGTGCCGGTCACGTGCGCCGCGAGTTTGTACGTCATCCACTGCCGCTCCTTGTACTGGTGGTACTCCTCGCTCAGGATCTCGACGCTCTTCACCGTGAAGTCCGGCCGCGCGTTCTTCCACCCCGCCACGAACAGCTCCGCCGCCTGCGACTTCGTCGGTCGCCCGGCGGAGTTCGGCCCGCCCAGTTCGTCCACTTTCCCCACCGGCAGCTCGACGAACTGCCACTGCCCGCCGGCCAGCTTGTACAGTGCCGCGGTGTGGAAGCGCGCCTTGGTCT
This sequence comes from Terriglobales bacterium, assembly GCA_035457425.1. NCBI lineage: Bacteria > Pseudomonadati > Acidobacteriota > Terriglobia > Terriglobales > Terriglobales bacterium. The sequence continues at coordinate 8,746 of DATIBR010000128.1, read as the reverse complement.
GGTTCGGCCGCTCGACCGTGACGTCGACTTTCTGCCGCAGGTAGCTGCCCTGCCGGCCCATCGTCGTCGTGCTCCAGTTGGTCTCGTTCCATCCCCAACTGCTCCAGTCGAAGCTGCCGCTGGTAGTCGTCGACGTCGAGACGCTGCCCGGCTCGTCGTTGTAGGTCGGCTCACCGACCTTGTCCACCTGGATGATCTTCTCCTTGGGATACGCCTCCGCCCACTTGCCGCGCACTTCTTTTTCCATCTTCATCCAGGAGGGAACCACCGCGCCCGCCATGGTCTTCGGTTTCGGCTGGGGCTTCGCCGGCTCGCTCGCGGTCTGCGCCGCCGCGCTCACCGCCAATAGAAGGATGACGACACCCGTCACGTATCTCATGGCTGCTCCTTTTCCCGTTGGAAGGCACAGCAGAATAGACCAACGATTTCCGCTGTCAAGACGCCGAGCCCCGACTTGCGCTAAGATTCCCGGCTCTGTCCACCGTGGACCGTGGACCGTGGACTGCCATGCAGCGCGTCCGTTTCATCACGCACAAGGGCAAGCAGGTCCTGTTGCTCGACTACAGCCACTTGGCCGACGAGGCCGAGCAGCTCGCCATGGTCGAGGAGCGCAAACGCTTGGTGACCTCTCAGCCGAAGGGCTCGGTGCTGACCGTCGCCGACGTCACCGGCGCCAAGTTCAACAAGAACGTCATCACCAAGATCAAGGAAGCGAACGTCTACGACACGCCCTACGTGGTCCGCGCCGCCATGGTCGGAGTCGACGACGCCCAGCAGAAGCAACTCGAGGCCGTCGAGACTTTCTCCCACCACCTCCACGAGCGCTTCGAGACGCTCGCCGAGGCGCTCGACTGGGTCGTCGCCGCCGACCAGGGCCCCGGCCGCTGACGCCCCGCCGCCGATGTATCATCTTCTTTTGCGCATTCCAGCTTTTCCCTACGGAGACCGCATGAAACGCACGCTCTCGCTCCTGCTCGTCCTCGCGGCCTGCGCCGCGCTGCTTGTCGCGCAGACCGCCTCGACCGCCGCCCCCACCAAGGTCACCGGCAAGCCGAAGATGACCAAGTCTGACGTCGAATACTGGGACATCAAGGTCGGCGAAGGCAAAGTCGCGACCCCCGGCAAGACAGTCGTCGTCCACTACACCGGCTGGCTCACCAACGGCAAGAAGTTCGACAGCTCCGTCGACCGCATGGACCCCTTCACCTTCCAGCTCGGCGCCGGCCAGGTCATCAAGGGCTGGGACGAAGGCGTCGCCGGCATGAAGGAAGGCGGCAAGCGCCAGCTCAAGATCCCGCCGACCGCCGGCTACGGCTCGCGCGGCGCCGGCGGCGTCATCCCGCCGAACGCCACGCTCATCTTCGACGTCGAGCTGCTCAAGGTCCGCTAAGGAGGTCGCGATGAAGCGCTTCTGTCTCGTCCTCGCATTGGTGTCGCTCGCCTTGCCGCTGCTGGCCGACGAAGGCCATCACCACGACCTGACCAGCGCGCAGCTCGGCGCGGTCTCGTTCCCCACGTCGTGCTCGCCGAAGGTCCAGAAGCAGTTCGAGCAGGGCGTGGCGTGGCTGCACTCGTTCGAATACCAGCAAGCCGAGAAGACCTTCGAAGCCGTCACCGAGCGCGACCCGAAGTGCGCGATGGGCTTCTGGGGGCGCGCGATGTCGCTCTATCACCAGCTCTGGGCGCGTCCGAACGCCGGCGAGACCAAGCGCGGCGCCGCGCTGCTGCGCGAAGCCCAGGCGCTCAAGCCCAGGACGCAGCGCGAGCGCGACTACATCGCCGCGCTCCAGCTCTTCTTCGCTTCGGCCGACGAAGCCGGCTACACCGCGCGCGTCGAGCAGTACTCCGCCGCGATGGAAAAGCTCCGCCAGGCGAACCCGCAGGACCGCGAGGCCGCCGTCTTCTACGCGCTCTCGCTGCTCGCGCGCGACGACGGCGACGACCCCTCGCTCAAGCTGCGCCGCGAAGCGGTCGCCATCCTGAACCAGCAGTTGCCGGGCGCGAGCGCGCACCCCGGCATCACGCACTACCTCATTCACGCCACCGACAATCCCGAGCTCGCGCCGCAGGGCCTGGCCGCCGCGCGCGCCTACGCCAAGATCGCGCCCACCTCGCCGCACGCCGTGCACATGCCGTCGCACATCTTCTCGCGCCTCGGCCTGTGGCACGACAGCGTGCAGTCCAACACTGCCGCGCTCGCCGCCGCCGAGAAGATGCACGGCTTCCACATGGCGCACCACAAGGTGCACTCCATGGAGTTCCTCGAGTACGCCTACCTCCAGCTCGGCGACGACCGCAACGCCCGCGCCATGCTCGACGCCATGATGAGCATGAAGAAGGAGGACGTGGACCCGGCTTACTACGACTACTACTACGACCGCCGCGTCACTTTTCCCGCCACCTTCTACCTGGAGCGTCACGACTGGAAGCAGGCGCTCGCGCTGCGCGCCGACGCCGGCGCGCCTCCGTTCGTCGCCGCGAAAGCGCATTGGGCGAACGCCATCGCCGCCGGACACCTGAAGGACGCCGCGACCGCCAAGTCCGCGGTCGACCAGCTCCAGGCTGCCATCGCCGCGACCTCCGCCGGCGACAAGGCCTACTTCGCGCGCTACCTGGACGACGGCCGCAACGAAGCTCTCGCCTGGCTGCGCTACGCCGAAGGCAACCACGCCGAAGCCATCACGCTGCTGCGCTCCGTCGCCGAGAAGCAGGACAAGGTCGGCAAGGGCGAAGTCGAGATCCCGGCGCGCGAGATGCTCGCCGACCTGCTGCTCGAGCTCGGCCGCGCTCCCGAAGCGCTCGCCGAGTACCAGACCGCGATGAAGACCGACCCCGGCCGCTTCGACTCGCTCTACGGCGCCGCGCAGGCGGCCGCTGCGGCGGGGAAGCAGGAGCTCGCCGCCCAGTACTACGCGCAGCTGGTGAAGAACTGCTCCGGCTCGGACTCCGATCGCCCGGAACTGGCGCGCGCCAAGGCCGCGGCCAACGCCGGCGATTAAGGATCTTTCACCACGGAGGCCACGAAGGTTCACGAAGGAAGACCAAGAAAAGGCCTTCGTGTTCCTTGGTGTCCTTCGTGGTGAAAGGTTTTGTCCTTGACTCACCGGAGGCCCCGCCCCTAACATCCGGCTCCCCGTTGCATCCCCACAGAGGTGAGCGTATGAGCCGCAAACAAGCTGCTGCCGCGTTCTGCCTGGTCGCCATCGCGTGCGCATTGCTGGCGCCGCAGCCCGCCGCCGCGCAGGACGCCGACCAGCCCACCATCCAGAAGGACTCCGTCCAGGTCACCGCCTGGACCGTGAACTCCTACAAGAAGAGCTTCGACGTCTGGAGCTGGGTGCCGGCGCTCAAGTTCCGCGTCAACGGCCCTATCCCGAGCGGCAGCCAGCTCTACGCCGAGTTCGGCTATCCCGGCGCGCCCAAGTGGGTCTCGTTCAACTGCTCGACCGGCGACACCCAGCCCGGCTACTGGTGGAAGACCGAGTGCGGCGGCCGGGACGTCGAGGAGACCGGCAAGAGCACGCTCTACACCGGCCCGGTGAAGTTCGCCATCAAGATGAAGAACGAGTTGAACGGCACCGACATCACGCTGTTCACCGGCACCGCCAAGGTCGGCAAGACGCGTTCCAACGAGAACGGCCCGAAGTTCGCGCAGCACATGGTCTACTACGTCGACCACGACTGGAACCTGCCCATCGCCTACGTCTATCTCGTCGCCGACGACGTGTACGGCATGAAGTATCCGACGCTGGGCTTCTCGTTCTGGTACCGCGGCGAGCCGCACGGCGCGCCCGATCCGCACGTCTTCCACAACGGCAAGGAAGTCGGGAAGATGTACTACGACGGCGACGAGGTCGGCAAGGCCGGCTGCGGCTCCGACGAGGTGCAGAACAACGTGACCCACTTCACCGCCGAGAGCGATCGCTACAACTGGACCCGCGTCGCCTGCAGCTTCCCCAACCTCAAGGCCTGGAACGACACCGACCAGCCCAACGAGAGCATGTTCGGCAAGATGTACCTGCTGAAGGAGAACCCCGGCGACTACGAGATCAAGTTCCTCCACAAAGGGAAGCTGGTCCGAGTGGCGCAGTTCAAAGTGGATGCCGACGGCAAGCTGGTGGATAACGGCATCGCAGGCGCGAACAAGCTCGGCCGCAACCGCGTCATCGTCCCCATCCAGGTGCTGGGCGACATGGACGGCGCCTGGAACAAGACCGCGTGGAAGACCGACGCGTTCTACGGCAACCCGCTCACCGGCTTCAGCGTGCCGGCCGGACCAGCAGCGCCGGCAGGTGGGAAGAAGTAAGAGCCAAGTAGGCGCCGGCGTCTGACCGGCGTGGCCGGCGGTCGCTATTCACATGTCGAACCCGCGACAACTAAGAGAGTTGTCGCGCGACCCTCAGAGCGCGCCTTACGTTTTGACGCAGTCAGGGTTCGCCGCTGCTTCGTCAGTGGCGTTTACCAGCAGGTTTTGGAGAATCGGGTCTGCTTGTGGCCCAAACGCCCTTCAATCTGCAGACTCTGCTACTCCCATCTTCGCTGACCTTGTGGCCGAAAGAATAGGCCTTATCTCCCAAATAACAGACAGGCACGAATTCTTCTTCTTGCTTCTCTCCTTCAGACTTACTCGCTGATGGTTGGATCAATGACTCAGGATAGTGGTCTATCCATCTTTGATTCGTATTGCAGTAGATGACTTGGTTGCCTAGCTGAACCTGGGCACCAGGTGAATAGGCTAAATCATCCAGGTAGCACAACTTCCCTTGCTGAGCCTTGGGGCTGGTTCCTGTCTGCTGCATTCCGAACGCGCTGCTCACCATCACGAGGAGCAGAAGCGGCATAACATGTCGAAGACTTAGTCTCAGCATTTGCTTCTCCCTTGTTTGGTCTCATTCTTCAATCGAGGTGTGTATCTCTTCTGATAACCATGGGGCTGGTCCCCCTCCATATAGGAGTTCTTAGGAGGGACGCAGCGGCCGTTACTTCCGCTGAAGCCCTGATCTCGTCGTCGTTAATATCAGCGATGATCTGCTCAGCACACGATGGCGACAATGCAGCGGCCACCTCCACGATGTCACCCCAGTGCTGCGAAGAAGGCCAGAACAGTTTGATCGCTTGATTTGGGTCGTTGGGGTTTGCATCCTCGTGATAGACATCCGCCACGAAGCGAGACGCCCGTTTAAGAACACTTTGCGCCTGTTCCAAGTCGCCTAATTTCGCGTAATAAATCGCAGCTTCAACGAAGTCGTGCCATTCCTTTGAGGTCAACTTTGAGCTGGACAAGACAGACCAACGTGAAAGGACCTTCTTGCTTAGATCGGGGTTCTTGACCAAGAACACGCGCGCCATGCCAAGAAGCGTTCTGGAGGAAGAATCCGCCGGCAATCGATCCGCCTGCGCCAACGCGTTCTGCAAATCCGTCCCCGCCATCGCAACGGTCTGGCTCTCGATAGAAGAGAGCTCGACTCTCTGCAGCAAATCTCCGGACTCGTTAGAAGAATGTGAAATACCGAAGCTGGCTGATTTCTCTTCTTTTTCTCTGGTCGACCCGCGCCCCGATTGAGCTCCGTCAGGGAATCTCTGCATCCACTGTGCAGCCTGCTTGGACTCCTTCAGCAACCTGTCGGCCTGGGCTTCGTCCAGTTTCCTCAAGATCGGCCAAAGCTGGAACACTCGAAACTCTTTAGCATTTACGAAGACAAGTGGCGAACCGGAGAAGTTCCCGACCATGCTTCTCTCCCGGCTTGCACGGTTGTTGTCTTTAACTTGCTTCAAAAGCAATTCGATCGCCTCGCGCTTTATTTCGTCGCTGAAACGGTCTGAAAATCGGACGAGGACTGAGGCCAGATCGTCTGGAGCCCCCGTCGTTACTTGTGGATATTCCGTATTCTTGAAGACCCAGATCGCGTGCAACATGACCGCGTTTGGGCGTTCCGTGTCCGATGAAGGCAGTCTTAGAAGTATCTCGCGGGCGGCCTGGTACACCTCTGGCTCACGATCGACTCTTTGATAAAGAGCCACAGCAGAGCTAAGGCGACGTGCCGAGAGATCGCTCTCGACCAGTACCCGAAGCGCAATCGCTTTCAGTTCGGGGTCTTCGGGAAGCCGTGATCGGATGTGTCCCGGGCTGAGCCTCGCTGTGGCGGAAACCACTTCCGCCCCCAATGCCTTGATGTCTGGTCGCTCCTGATCTGGCAGCGACAAGAAAATGTCATACGAGCGGTTCAGGAGTTCAGCAGCTTTGGCCTTGTCAAAAGCGCTGTAGGCGTTGCTTTCAAGCAGTAGTAGTGACGTCTGCATCGGCGGGGATAACTCGGAAAGCCCCGTTTCGACACCCTTCAAGTAACGAACCGCCGTAGCGTCGGCCTGCTTGCGGTGGTTACGGGGATGGCCGGCGTTTCCTGTTTGAGTCGCTTGAAAACCAAAGGTAAATGCTGTCAAGAACATCCAGGCCACGAGGGGAGATCTCCAGGACATATTCACGTCGATATCCCCTCTCACCGAATCGGTGGCAGGCTCTCACCGAATTCTTTTTCAATCTCGGTCTTGTTGCTGCCTTTGTAGGCGCCGGTCCAACTTCTTAGAATCGTTCCATCCGAAGCGATTAACAGGGTTTGTGGAGTACTGCCCAGATTCATCTGGACGACCGAAGTGAACGAAGCAACGCTGTATACCGGAAACGGAAGTGAATTGCCCGTGCTGGCTTCCAGCCGAGTGTCCGAGAGCGACAACCCGACAAAACGGTATCGTGATTTAGTGTTGTTGGCTAATGCGGTGATAGCCGGAAGATTGGCCTCACACCATTGGCAAGTCGGGGAGAGTACATAAAGAACTACAGGGCGTTGTTCCTTGGAAAATTCCAATTCCAACGCCCTGTTCTCACTATCCATCACACGAAATGGGGTAACTCGTCGCCCAATGACACTGTCATGTCTGCCTGCGGCTTGCTTCTGCATCGAAAGTCCAAGCCATACATTCAGAGCCAGCGACCCCGTCAACAGAATCATGACGAATTGCATATCCGTCAGGTGAATCCAATTTCGGCGGGGCATAACGAAGATCCCTCAAGTGGGGCTAGGGTTGGATACAAGCCTGTCCCTTGGGGAACCAGGTTCCATTGATACATATTTGCGAACCTCGGCAGGCGCCGTCGCTGTAGCACAGACCTGCGTAAACGCATTCTCCGGGCCCGCACGCTAAGGCATATGCCGACAATGCCAGCAACACCAAAATCACCGAAAGAGTCTTCGGACTGAGCATGTTGCGCGTAAATTTCCGAGCCAATTTCATCGACGTTCCTCCTCGAACCGGTGGCCAGCTATACCACGACTTGCCACGGGTCAACCGAAAATGCTCGATTTGTTCCGAATTCAGAACAAGAACAGAACAGGGCGGGTGGCCCCACCCTCCAGTCGACGAAAATTGAGTGCAGTGGTTGCCCACCCCAACTGGTTTCGCTTGGGCGAGAGAGCGAGGACCGTTTACACTGCCGGCTTCTTCGCGAACTTCTCCGCCCAGTTCACCCGCCCGGTCATCTGCATCACCACGAACAGCGTCAGGATCGACCCGATCGTGATCGCCAGCCCGGTGAAGCCCTTGAAGAAGAACGCGTACGAGAACAGCACCAGGTATACGAGCTGCGCCAGTCCGGCCTCGACCGCCGCGAACCGTATCCCGACCACCAGCCGCAGGTACGAGATCACCAGGATGATCGACACCACCGCGCTGATCGCGAACGCCAGGTGGATCGAGATGTGGTCCACCAGGTACGCCATCAGCAGGTGGAAGGCGAAGAACGCCGCCGCCAGGAAGAAGTAGTTCATCGGATGCAGGTCGCTCCCGCGCAGCGTCGTGATGATGAACATCAGGAAAAAAAAGAAGAACAGCGAGATGGGCGCGAAGAAGCTGATCTGCCCCGCCAGCGGCCCGGGTTGCAGCTTCTCCGGCATCGCCATCGCGATCGCGTACCCGGTCACCAGGTTCTTGTAGTCCCAGTCGAGCGCCCACCCGCCCGGCGTCTCGCGCTTCTCCGTGGGCGAGAGCGTGTTCTCCGGGAAATCGATGTCCTTGAAGTTCGTGGTCATGTGCAGCTTGAAGTCGCGCACCTGCGCTACGCGCTCGTTGTCGCCGCCGAAGTCGTACGACCACCGTTCCAGCCCCTGCGAGCGATATCCGACCTTGAGCTGCGCCGTCTGCCCGGCCGCGACGCGCGCGCTGCCGTGGACGCCGCCCGCGTCCGTCTTCGTCGCCACCGCTTTGCCGTCCACCAGCAGCGTCAGGTCGTCGTAGATCGCCTGCGCTGCCGGGAAAGTGAGCTTGAAGCTGACGTCTTGCTCCTGCGCGCTGTCGTTGCGGAAGGTGTACGTGCCGGCGAACGCGACCTTGTACGTGCTGTACCACAGCAGGCCCTTCTGGCGATGTTCCAGCGCGAGGTCCGCGGTCACCTCGCTCGCCTCCAGCGGCAGTGCGAAGGCATCGACCACCTCAACCTCGCGCCGCTCGGTCTTGCCGTTCTCGGTCGCGACCAGGTTCGTCTGCTTGCGCGTGCGCGTCCACGTCGCCTCGGGCGGCGACTGTTTCTGCTGCGTCCCCCAGTTCGACGCGACCTTCTCCTTCAGCCCGCTGTCCATGTCGTAGGTGCGGTTCATGATGGTCGCGCCCAGGATCAGCCACGCCACCGCCGTGCACACGAAGATGAAGATGATGGCCGCCAAACGCTTTGCCATGGAGAACTCCATTGCCTTCC
>DATIBR010000127.1 GCA_035457425.1 Terriglobales bacterium | reverse complement strand
CAGCTCGCACATGTGCTCCACACTCCCGGTGTGGACGACCGCGGGGCCGAGCACGGCGAGGATCTTTTTTCCATCCGCCTTCGTTCGCCGCATGGCGGCGGCGATCTCGCGGACCGTCACGCCCTTGGGCTTCTCGCTGGAGACGGGGCTCGACATGAACTCGAACAGGTTCTGCCTCGCGGTCGTCTCCGCCGGGAAGACGCGCAGCCCCTGCCGGCCCACCACGATGTGGTCGCCCTTCTTGACCTCGGCCATGGGGATGCACCGGGCGGCGCCGCCCTCGGGGTCGATCAGGATGCCGCAGTCCATCTCGATGTCCTCGACGTCGATCCACTCGCCGCCGAGCCGGACCTGGGTGCGGTAGTTGGTGGTGCTGTAGAAGTTCTCGGGGAAGGCGCCGTCCATGTCCGCGGGGGTAACGGTGCAGTCAAGTTCTTTGCGGACGCGCTGCGCCAGCACGCGCTCGACGCGCTCGCGACCGGGCATACGCTCGACGACCAGGCCGAGACGGTCCTGATGCGGCTGCTGCGCGGCGCCGGGACACGCGGGCTGGCCGGCATCCTGCCGCGCAAGCGGGTCGCGCCGGCCGAGCCGCAGCCGCGGCACGTCGTGCGGCCGCTGCTGGCCGTGCGTCGCAGCGAGGTCCACGAGTATCTGCGCTCGCTCCGGCAGGACTTCCGCGACGACGCGAGCAACCGCGACCCGAAGTTCCTGCGCAACCGCATCCGTGGCGAACTGCTGCCGCTGCTGGCGCGCGACTACAACCCGCAGGTCGCGGAGGCTCTGGCGCAGACCGCCGAGATCGCGCGCGCCGAACAGCAGCACTGGGAGCGCGCGGTGAGCGAGGCGTGGCGCGAGCTCGCGCGCTGGAAGGCCGCGCCCGGCCAGGGGCGCGGGGTGATCCTCGACGGCGCAGCGCTGGGGCGGATGGAGGCCGCGTTGCAGCGCCAGCTTCTGCAGCACGCTTGCGAACGTTCCGGCAGCTCGCCCAGCTTCGAGCAGATCGAGGCCGTGCGCGAGCTGGCGGCGAAGCGCAGCGGGACGGTCGAGCTGCCGGGTGGGGTGCGGGCGATCCGCGACGGAGACGAGCTGCGGGTGTGGGTGGAGGAGGCGCCGGCGGGACACGCGCGCGACCGCCGTCGGGACGCCGGCGCTACCAACTACGCGTATCCCCTGGAGGTTCCGGGAGGCGTGCGCGTCCCCGAACTGAACATCCAGATCAGCGCCACCGATGCCGCGGCCGGCCGCGCGACCGGCTTCGTCGTTCGCAACTGGCGCGCCGGCGACCGCTTCCACCCGCGGCACTCCAAGGGTCCGAAGAAGGTGAAGGAGCTGCTGACGGAGAAGAAGATCACGGGGCGGGAGCGCGAGCTGTGGCCGGTGGTGGCGGCGGGCGAGCGCATCGTGTGGCTGCGCGGCTGGGGCATGGCGGCCGACGCGGCGGGCGCGGGCGGCGCCGAGGGCCTGCGGATCGAAGAAGCGGATTTCGCCAAATAGCAGCCACGTTGTATCCTTGCGCCCGGCGTCTCCGGTCCCTGATGGCTGAAGAAAAGACCAATCTCCGAGTCCTGCTGACGAGCGAACAGATCGCCAAGCGCGTGAAGGAGCTCGCGCGCCAGATCTCCGAGGACTACCGCGGCAAGACGCTCTATGCCGTCTGCGTGCTGGAGAACGGGTTCATCTTCATGGCCGACCTGGTACGCCACATCGACGTCCCGGTGGTCTGCCAGTTCATGAAGCCGATGTTCAGCGAGATGACCCAGGGCTCGAGCTCCACCACCGAGATCTTCTTCACCCCGGAGCCCAACGTGAAGCAGCATGACGTGCTGCTGATCGAGGGCCTGGTGCAGTCCGGGGTGACGAGCGAGTTCCTGATGCGGATGATGCTGGCGCGCGGGGCGACGTCGGTGAAGCTGGCCGCCTTCCTCGACAAGCAGAAAGAGCGCCGGGTCTCGCTCCAGCCCGACTACTTCGGCTTCCTGATCGACGAGTCGTACGTGGTGGGGTACGGGCTGGGGTCGCCGCACGTGGGCCGCAACCTGCCGTACGTGGCCTCGGGCGTGCCGAACCCGGCCGCCGCGGCGAAGTAGTAAGGCTTTTTCCCCCCTGAGACTCAGTGGCTTTTTGGAGCCCCCGGGAACTTTCCGCCGCCCAAAGGGGTTAAAATCATTGTGAGTGTCAGGCGCGGCCCCGCGCATCTAACGAGGTGACGCGCATTCCCGTGGGGCCCGCCGCGCGTTGGCGGGCACGCCGGTTTTAGGCCGGCGGATGTGAGGAGAACAGAGTGAATTCGACGGTCAAGACGGTGTTGTTCTGGCTGGTGATCATCGCCTCGGGCGTGGTCCTGTACCAGGTGATCCGCACGAGCAGCCAGGCGCCGAAAGAAGTGGACATCAGCTATTCGGAGTTCCTCAGCCGCGTGCAGTCCGGCGACGTGCTCGAGGTCACCATCACCGGCACGACCGTGCAGGGCAAGTTCCGCAACGACAAGAGCCAGACCTTCCACACCACGATCCTGGCGCAGGACCAGGACATGATCAAGATCCTGCGCGACAAGAACGTCATCGTGACGGTGAAGGACACGCAAGGCAGCCTGTGGCTCACCACCATCCTGCAACTCTCTCCCTTCCTGTTGTTCGGCGTGCTGTGGTTCATCCTGATCCGGCAGATGCAGACCGGCGGGTCGAAGGCGCTCTCGTTCGGCAAGAGCCGCGCGCGCCTGCTCTCCATGCAGCAGAAGAAGGTCACGTTCAAAGACGTGGCCGGCGTGGATGAGGCCAAGGAAGAGCTGCGCGAGATCATCGAGTTCCTGCGCGAGGCGCAGAAGTTCCAGAAGCTGGGCGGGCGCATCCCGAAAGGCGTGCTGCTGGTCGGGCCTCCGGGCACGGGCAAGACGCTGCTGGCGCGCGCGGTCGCGGGCGAAGCGAACGTTCCTTTCTTCTCCATCTCCGGTTCGGACTTCGTCGAGATGTTCGTGGGCGTGGGCGCGAGCCGCGTGCGCGACCTGTTCGAGCAGGGCAAGAAGAACGCGCCCTGCATCATCTTCATCGACGAGATCGACGCGGTCGGCCGCCATCGCGGCGCCGGCCTGGGCGGCGGGCACGACGAGCGCGAGCAGACGCTCAACCAGCTGCTGGTCGAGATGGACGGCTTCGAATCGAATGACGGCGTGATCCTGGTGGCGGCGACCAACCGCCCCGACGTGCTCGATCCCGCGCTGCTGCGTCCCGGGCGCTTCGACCGGCGGGTGGTGGTCTCGCGTCCCGACGTGCGCGGCCGCGAGGAGATCCTGCGCGTCCACACGCGCAAGATCCCGCTCAACGACGACGTCGACCTCTCCGTCCTGGCGCGCGGCACCCCGGGCTTCTCCGGCGCCGACCTGGCCAACATGGTGAACGAAGCGGCGCTCAACGCGGCGCGGCAGAACCGCAAGACCGTGTTGATGTACGACTTCGAGATGGCGAAGGACAAGGTGATGATGGGCGCGGAGCGCAAGTCGCTCCTGCTCACCGACGAGGAGAAGAAGGTCACCGCGTACCACGAGGCGGGGCACGCGCTGGTGGCGGCCAAGCTGCCGCACTCCGACCCGCTGCACAAGGTCACCATCATCCCGCGCGGCATGGCGCTCGGCGTCACCATGCAGCTGCCGGAGACCGACAAGCACAACTACACGCGCGATTACCTGGAGACGCGCATCGCCATCATGATGGGCGGCCGCCTGGCGGAGGAGATCTTCCTCTCGACCATGACGACCGGGGCGGGCAACGACATCGAGCAGGCCACCGAGCTGGCGCGCCGCATGGTGTGCGAGTTCGGCATGAGCTCGCTCGGGCCGCTGACCTTCGGCAAGAAGGAAGAGCAGATCTTCCTGGGCCGCGAGATCGCGCAGCACCGCGACTACTCCGAGGACACCGCCATCAAGATCGACCTCGAGGTGCGGCGCTTCGTCGACGACGGCTACGCCAAGGCGAAGCAGCTGCTCGAGAATGACCGCGACACGCTCGTCCGCCTGGCCCTGACGCTGCTGGAACGCGAAGTGCTCGACGCCAACGAGATCAAGATGGTCATCGAAGGCAAGGAGCTGCCGAAGCTGGTGCCGCCGCCCAAGGGCGACGACAACAGCGGCGTGCAGCAGGTGCTGAAGCCGGAAGGCACGCGCAAGCCGGGCATCGAGCCGGCGCCGGGTACCGTGTAGAGCAGCAATAAACAATCAGCGATAAGCAATCAGCAGGGCGACCGGCAACGGTCGCCCTCGCTTTTTACAGTTTGCCTCTTATACTGCGGCTCATCCCAAGCTAGAGGAGATTCGCGTGAGCCTTCCGATCACGACCACCTTCAACTTCGACGGCTATCGCATCAAGGAATACAAAGGCGTGGTGCGCGGCATCATCGTGCGCTCGCCGACCATCGCGCAGGGGATCCTGGGAGGCCTCAAGAACATCATCGGCGGGCAGATCGGCGCCTACACCGAGATGTGCGAGCAGGCGCGCGAGCAGGCCTACCAGCTGCTCATCCAGCACGCGCAGCAGATGGGCGCGAACGCGGTGGTGGGCGTGCGCTACGACGCCAGCGAAGTCGTCTCGCAGCACGCCGCGACGGAAGTGCTGTGCTATGGGACCGCGGTCGTCATTGAGCCGATCCAGTAGAAGCGAACCACAAAGGACGCGAAGGTTTCACAAAGGGCCTCATGAAGGACCTTCGTGTGTCCTTTGTGGTCGGCTTTGCTACCGGACGGAGATGAGCGGCTTGGTGGTCGCGACGACCTCGCCGATGCGCTCGGCCTCCAGCTGCGCGGCGCGGAGCGCGGCGAGCAGCGCGTCCGCATTCGCCGCGGGGACGGAGATCAGCAGGCCGCCGGCCGTCTGCGGGTCGAACAACAGCGCCTTCACGTCGTCCGGGACGTTGCCCTCGTACCCGACCACGCACTCCGCGAACTCGCGGTTGTTCTTCAAGCCGCCGGGGACATACCCGGCGCGGATGCACTCCATCGCGCCAGCCAGCGCCGGGACTTTCGCGCTCGCGATGCGCAGCGCGACGCCGGAGCCGAGCGCCAGCTCGCGCGCGTGGCCGATGAGGCCGAAGCCGGTGACGTCGGTGGCGGCGTGCACGCCGAATCCCGGGCGCGCCATGATCTCCGCCGCGGTCTTGTTGAGCGTGGTCATCGACGTGGTCGCGGCGTCGATCCACGCCTGCTCCGCCTTCGCCTTCTTGATGGCGGTGGAGATCACGCCGGTGCCGAGTGGCTTGGTGAGGAGGAGCGCGTCGCCCGCGTGCGCGCCGGAGTTGGTGAAGATGCGCCGCGGGTCGATGGTGCCGGTGACCGCGTAGCCGAACTTCACGTCCTCGTCGCGGATGGAGTGGCCGCCCACGACCGTGCAGCCCGCTTCGATCATCTTCGACAATCCGCCGGCGAGGATCTGCTCCAGCACCGCGAGGTCGCCTTTTTCCGGGAAGCAGACGAGCGCGAGCGCGGTGAGCGGGCGGCCGCCCATGGCGTAGACGTCGGAGAGCGCGTTGGTGGCCGCGATGGCGCCGAAGGTGAACGGGTCGTCCACGATGGGCGTGAAGAAGTCGACGGTCTGCACCAGCGCCTGCTCGGGCGAGATGCGATACACCCCGGCGTCGTCGGCTTTGTCGAAGCCGACCAGCACGTTCGGGTCGTGTTGCCGGGCTAATCTCCCAAGCACCGAGTCCAGCGCCGCCGGACTGAGCTTCGACGCTCAACCCGCGGCTTTCGCGGCCTCGGTGAGGCGGACCTTGGTGACCTCTGTCGCCATGCGGACATTCTAATCGCGCCATCGCGCGAGCGGGTCATCGGGCGAACAATGGCCGCGGTGGCGCGCTCTACTTCGTGCTGACGTTGGTGATCTTGATGTCGGGGGCGGCGCGGTTCCAGTCGGCCGAGATGTGCTCCAGCGTGAGCCGAATGGGGCGCGACTTGCCGGGCGCGATGGGCGCGGCGCGCAGGTCGCGGATGTCGGGGTACGGGCCCGACTCGTCGAGCGCCATCACGCGCATCGATTCCTTCTGCACCACCTCGCCGAGCGTGTTGCGGAAGGTGAGCTCGACCGAAACGTTGCTCACCGTCTTGTCGCCGGAGTTGGTGAGCGTGCCGTCGAGGTAGGTCACGCTGCCGCCCACGAAGTTTTCGGCGGTGGAGAGCTTCAGGTCGGCGAACTTCAGGCTGGCGGCGTAGGGATGCGGCTCTCCCGAGGTGCTCGGCGCCTCGCTGCGCGAGAAGAAGATGAGCGCGCCGATGACCAGCACGATGAGGACGACGCCGATGCCGATGGGCGCCCAGGGCGCGCGTTCCTCGTCGCCCGATTGCCCAAGTCGCAGCGGTTCCTGCTCGTCGGCCATGCCGGGATTGTAACCCTGCGGAGAGAAGGCGCGCGCTAGCGGCGGCGCTTCTTCTTCGGGATGGCGGGTGAGGGCTTTTGGGGAGCGTCGCTCGCGGGCTCGCCCAGCGCGGGCGTCTCGGTGCTGCGCTTGGCGGCGGCGGGCGCGAGCTCGGCCTGAGGCGACGACGCGGCCACGGTGTCGCGGCCGGGCGTGAACGCCAGCACGAGAAGGATGAGCAGGCCCGCGCCGATGACGGAGAGCAGCGGCCAGCCCAGGCGGTCGCGCAGGCGCACGAGAAAGGACGGAAGCGAGAGGTCGGGCACGGCGACTCCGGGGTGCTGCGTTGGTTTCGATGCCACGCCACGCAGGCGTGCCGCTCCGGACTGCGGAGGTGAGCTCCTGGATGTGCTCCGGCCGGCAGCTCACGATTCCAGCAAACTCCCGGCGCCGCGCGGAAATCCATCTAGAAAACACTCAACTTCAGGAGGGGAATCATGGCGAACACCATGAACCAGGGCAACAAGATCCGCTGCGAGCAGTGCAACAAGGACTTCGCGAGCCAGCAGGAGCTGGACCGTCACAACCGCGAGTCGCACAATCGCTAGGGCAAGCGATGCGAGAGAGGCCGCCTTCGGGCGGCCTTTCTATTTGCAGCAAGAACCAGGATGCTTCGTCGCTGCTCGCTCGCTGGAGAAGACGCTCGCTCGCCCGCCGCGGCGGGCTCCTCAGCACGATCTCGGAAAGGCTTATTCGCCGGCGACGGTCAGGCCGTCGATGCGGATGGTGGGGGAGGCGACCGCGCCACGGAACTCGAGGTCGCTCCCGATGGCGGTGATGCTGCGGATCATGTCGCGCAGGTTGCCGGCGACCGTGATCTCCTCCACCGGGAAGGCCAGCTCGCCGTTCCTGATCCACAGGCCGCTGGCGCCGCGCGAGAAGTCTCCGGTGACCAGGTTCACGCCAAAGCCGAGGAACTCGGTGACGTAGAGGCCGTCGGCGATCTCGCCGATGATCTGCTGCGGCGCCTTCGTGCCGGGCTGGAGGAAGAAGTTCCCCACCCCGATGCCGGGAACACCGGCGAGGCCGCGCGCGGCGTTGCCGGTAGTGGCCATGCCGAGCTTGCGCGCGGTGTAGGTGTTCAGCAGGTAGGACTTGAGCACGCCCTTGTCGATGACGACGGTGCGGCGCGTGGGCACGCCCTCGCCGTCGAAGGGCGAGGTGCCGAAGCCGCCCGGCATGGCGCCGTCGTCCACCACGTTCACGTTCTCGCCCGCGACCTGCTCGCCCAGCTTGCCGGCCAGGAACGAGGCGCCGCGGTAGACGGCGTCGCCGTTCACCGCTTCAAAGATGTTCTCGACCAGCGCGCGCGCGACCATGGGCTCGAAGACGACGGGGACCCTGGCGGTGGGGACCTTGCGCGCGCCCAGGCGGCGCACCGTCCGCTCGGCGGCGACCTTGCCGACGTGCTCGGGCGAATCGAGCTTAGCGAGCGTGCGCGCGACCGAGTACCAGAAGTCGCGCTGCATCGAGCCGCCTTCGGAATCCTGCGCGATGGGCACGGCGGAGAGCGAGCAATACGAGCGCTGGTATTCGCCGACGAAGCCGAGCGAGTTCGCCAGTACCTTGCGTCCGGTGGCGGCGTCGAACGAGCCGCCTTCGGAGTTCGAGATGCGCTTGTCGGCGGACATGGCCGCCTGCTCGGCGCGGCGCGCCTGCGCGATGCGCTCCTCGGTGGGCAGCGAGTAGACGTCGTCGAAGTAGAGGCCGAGGTCGCCGGCGACCTGGCCGAACTGCGCGGGCTCGGGCAGGCCGGCGTGCGGGTCGATGCTGGTGACCTGCGCGAGCGCGAGCGCGCCGGAGAGCATCTGCTCCACGCCTTCCTTGGAGAAATCGCTGGTGTAGGTGGAAGCGGCGCGCTGGCCTTCGGGCGTCTGGTAGAAGACGCGCAGGCCCATGGAGCGGCCGCCGGATTCCTTCAGCGTCTCGACCTGGCCCATGCGCACGACGGTGGAGAACTCGTCGCCCTCGCGCACCACGCACTCGGCGGCGTGCGCGCCGCCCTGCATGGCCCGCTTCACGACGCTGGTTGCGAGTTCTTTCAGGTCCGGAGTCATGGGCGGATCACTTGGCCGTGCCGCCGACGGTGATCCAGTCGACTTTGATCGTGGGGATGCCGACGCCGACCGGCACCGACTGGCCGTCCTTGCCGCAGGTGCCCACGCCCTCGTCGAGCTTCAAGTCGTTGCCGACCATGGAGACGCGCGTGAGCACGTCGGGCCCGTTGCCGATGAGGGTGCAGTTCTTGAGCGGCGCGGTGACGTGGCCGTCCTCGATGAGGTAGGCCTCCGAGGCCGAGAAGACGAACTTGCCGTTGGTGATGTCCACCTGTCCGCCGCCGAAGTTGGCGGCGTAGATGCCGCGCGGCACCGAGCGGATGATGTCTTCGGGCGAGTCGTCGCCCGCGAGCATGTAGGTGTTGGTCATGCGCGGCATCGGGATGTGCTCGTAGGACTCGCGGCGGCCGTTGCCGGTGTCGGCGATGCCCATCAGCCGCGCCGAGAGCTTGTCGGCGAGGTAGCCCTTCAGGATGCCCTTCTCGATGAGCACGGTGTTCTGCGTGGGCGAGCCCTCGTCGTCGACGTTGAGCGAGCCGCGGCGCGAGGGCAGCGTGCCGTTGTCCACCACGGTGCACTTGTCGCTGGCGACGCGCCGGCCGACCAGCCCGCTGAACGCCGAGGTCTGCTTGCGGTTGAAGTCGGCTTCCAGGCCGTGCCCGATGGCTTCGTGCAGCAGGATGCCGGGCCAGCCCGGGCCAAGCACCACCGGCATCTCGCCGGCGGGCGCTTCCTGCGCGCCCAGCTGGATGATGGTCTGCCGCGCGGCTTCCTTGGCGAAGTGCTCGGGCGTCTTCTCGTTGAGGAAGTAGTCGAAGGCGACGCGGCCGCCGCCGCCGGAGGAGCCGCGCGCGGAGTTGCCGTTCTCCTTGGCGATGCAGAAGACGTTGAAGCGCGCGAGCGGCTGGAGGTCGGTGGCGAGCGAGCCGTCGGAGCCGGCGATCAGCACGCGCCGGATCTCTTCGCCGTAGCTGGCGCGCACCTGGAAGATGCGCGGGTCGTAGGCGCGGGCGGCGCGGTCGGCGCGCATCACGAGCTCCAGGCGCGCGGCCACGTCGGTGTCGTTCTTGCCGGACACCACCGGATAGAGGTTGCGGGCGGACGCCTGCTTGAGGTCCGCGGTGGGCTGCCTGGCCGGGCCGGAGGCGATCATAGCCGCGGTGCGCGCGGCGTGCAGGATGCGCTCCGGCGCCAGGTCGTCGGTGTAGGCGTAGCCGGTGCGCTCGCCCGAGATGACGCGCACGCCGCAGCCGGCCGAGATGCCCTGGCTGGCCGACTTGACCAGCGATTCGTCCACCGTGAGCCCCGAGGAATAGTGGTGCTCGAAGTAGAGGTCGGCGTAGTCGCCGCCAGCCGAGAGCGCGGCCGCGAGGTAGCGCTCGAGGTCGCGGTCGGTCAGGCCGTAGCGCTCGAAGAAGAAGTGGTCGCGGTTCGACATGAATACGGATTGGATGCGGCCGCTGGGGAGGGGTCGCGCAAACCAGTCTTCCGATTATAGAAGGCGCGGCGCGCTCGCGGTGGGCCGGGCCCTAGCTGTCCTGAAACCAGAACACGCCACTTCCGCTAGGTAGAGATTTCCCGGCAACCGGGACAAACAGCGGCAGCTCCGCTGTTATCAAATCCAGTAGACACCCCTGGGTCAGAACGTTAGTGAACGTGCAGTAAGAAGCAGTGAGGGGCACCCTGCGCGTTCGCGAGCGCCGGGCCGCGAGCGCCGCTGGCCTGGCGCTTTGTTTTGCTGGCCACGAGCCACTAGCCACTGCCTTTCCGGAGTCGTACAATCCCCCTGCTGCATCCCATAAGGTGCGCCGGCGAGTCGCCGGCGCCTACCTGGAGGTTTCAGGCAGCGACAGGCTCTATCCCGCGCGGCGGGAGGGGCACTGGAGGAAGCATGAGCGTCACCTCTTTCCGCAAGGACGCGGGCGGCCTGCCCGCGAAAGTCACCACGCAATCCATCTGGGAGAAGAAGCAGCGGCGCGAGCCCATCACGTGCCTGACGGCGTACGACTACGCGTCGGCGCGGCTGGTGGACGAGGGCGGCGTGGACATGGTCCTGGTGGGCGACTCGCTCGCCATGGTCATGCTGGGCTACGAGAACACGCTGCCGGTCACGATGCGCGAGATGCTGCACCACACCGCGGCGGTGCGGCGCGGGGTGAAGCGCGCGCTGGTGATCGCCGACATGCCCTACGCCAGCTACCACGTCTCGAAGAAGGAGGCGCTGCGCAACGCGGCGCGCTTCGTGAAGGAAGCGGGCGCGGAGGCGGTGAAGATCGAGGGCGGGGAGAAGCGCGTCGCGCTGATCGAGCGGCTGATCGACGCCGAGATCCCGGTGATGGGGCACATCGGGCTGACGCCGCAGTCGCTGCACGTGATGGGCGGCTACAAGGTGCAGGGCAAGACGCTGGGCGCCGTCGAAGGATTGATCAAGGACGCGGTCGCGCTCGACCGCGCGGGCGTGTTCGCGCTTGTGCTGGAAGGCATTCCGCGCGAGGTCGCGGCGATGATCACGGCGGAAGTCTCCGCGCCGACCATCGGCATCGGCGCCGGCCCGGAGTGCGACGGCCAGGTGCTGGTGTTCCACGACATCCTCGGCCTGACGTTCGCGCCGCCGGCGAAGTTCGTGCGGCAGTACGGCGACGTCGGCGCGGTGGTGCGCAAGGCGGTCGCCGACTTCAAGGCCGACGTCGAGAGCGGCCTGTACCCGAACGACGACGAGTCTTACCACCTGCCCAAAGAGACGAAGGCGGCCCTGGAGAGCCTGCTGGCGCGGAAACGGCGCTAGAGAGCGTTTTGTTCGCGCTCCGCCGAAAACCGCGGCTGCGCGCCGGCCTTCGGCAGAGTGGAGGCTCGCTTCGCTCGTGCCCTTTACGGCACGGCTAAAGCCGTGCCCTTTCAAAACCATCCAGAGCAGCACCTTTTCCCGCAGGGCGCATCGAACCCTGTATGCCCCGAAACCTGGTACGTCGCAACTTAGGCCGCATCTCGCTTGCCCTTCTCTTCCTTGCCGCACTGGCGGCGCTGCTCATCGACACGCAATCGGTCGCGGCGCGACCGGCGGCCGACAAAGAGTCGCGCGGAGGGTCCGGCGACCTGGTCATCGCGCAGCTCTCCGACTCGCACATCGGGCTGGCGCGCGCGCCGGAGGCGAGCGCGAACCTCCGCAAGGCGGTGCAGATGATCAACCAGCGCGGCGTGGACGCCGTGCTCGTGACCGGCGACGTGGGCGAGCGCCCCGAGGCGTGGCAGGAGGCGCTCGACATCCTCGGGGGCCTGAAGGCCAAGTTCTACATGGTGCCCGGCAACCACGACGTCAGCACCAAGAACGTGGGCCGCTGGCGCCAGATGATGGGCAAGGACTACGACCGCATCCAGATCAAGAACGTCACCATCTACGCGCTCGATTCGCAGCTGCTCGGCAACTACGACAACTACGACGCCAAGGAGACCATCCCGCTACCGCCCGACACCAAGGCGGAGAGCGACAAGATGCTGGGCTGGTTCCGCGAGCGCATCGAGGACGAAGACCGCGGCGCCGTGGCCGCCGAGCCGCGCGGCGGCGGCGAGCGCGGCAACCGGCTCGTCTTCGCGATGCAGCACGTGCCCATCTCGCGCGCCGACGGCTTCCCTGCCGACCCGCGTCCCTACTGGACGGTGCAGGAGCCGTACCGCTCGAAGGAGCTGGACCTGCTGCACAAGCTGGGCGTGAAGCACATGTTCGTCGGGCACTGGCACAAGGGGATGACGTACCAGGCCGACGGCATCACGTATCACGTGGCGCCGGCGACGAGCTGGTCGCCCTTCGACGCGCCGCTCGGCTTCGCCATCCACACCATCTCGCCGGACGGCGAGGTGAAGAGCGAGTACGTCAACCTGCAGTGAGTGTCATCCTGAGCGCGCGAGAGCGCGCGAAGGATCTCACTGAAAAGAATCGCGGATGAGATCCTTCGCCGCCGGACGGCGGCTCAGGAGGACACTTCCGCGGTGTTATCCTCCCCAGCGATGAAGATCGTGAAGTCCATCGAGCAGATGCGCGCCGCGTCGCGCGAGCTGCGGCGCGCGGGCAAGCGCCTGGGCTTGGTGCCGACGATGGGCGCGCTGCACGCCGGGCACCTGGCGCTGGTGCGCGCCGCGCGCGGGCAGAGCGACGCCGTCTGCGTCTCCATCTTCGTCAATCCCACGCAATTCGGCCCAAACGAGGATTTCGCGAAGTATCCGCGGCCGTTCGAGAAAGACCGCGAGCTGCTCGAGGCGGAGAAGGTCGACCTGCTGTTCTACCCCGCGGTCGAGGAGATGTACCCGCCGGGCGCGATGACGTGGGTCGAGGTCGCGGAGATGAGCGGCCGGCTCGACGGGCGCTCGCGGCCCGGCCACTTCCGCGGCGTCACGACCATCGTCAGCAAGCTCTTCCACGCGGTCGAGCCCGACGCGGCCTTCTTCGGGCAGAAGGACGCGGCGCAGGCGGCGATCATCCGGCGGATGGTGCGCGACCTCGATTTCGACATCCGCATCGTCATCTGTCCCATCGTGCGCGAGCCCGACGGGCTGGCGATGAGTTCGCGCAACGCCTATCTCTCGCCGGAGGAGCGCAAGCAGGCGGCCGTGCTGGCGCGCGCGCTCAACCGCGTGCAGTTCCACTTCGACCAGGGGGAGCGCCGCGCCCCCGAGCTGATCCGCATCGGCAAGAAAGTGATGGCCGAGGAGCCCGCGGTGAAGCTCGACTACTTCGAGGTCGTGAACCCCGACACGCTGGAGCCGGTGGCGGAGGTGTCGAAAGGCGCGCTGGTCGCGGTCGCGGCGTTCGTCGGGGCGACGCGGCTGATCGACAACCTGCTGCTGTTCAGCGGCGGAACGCCGGCAACGAATCCCCAGTAGAGACGCCCTTCTGGGCGTCTTCGAGACGGCCAGAAGGCCGTCTCTACCGTGACAGTCTCGGTCCGGAAACGAACCTCGAATCGGCCACGACGTAGCGCAGCTTGTGCCCCGCGGCGCGGGTGATGCCGATGCGGGGCGTGGTCCTGACGCGCGGCTTGGCGCCGTCGTCGGCGATCCAGAGACCGGACTGGGCGGAGGTCACGTCCTTGCCGTTGTCGCGCGGGCGCGTGATGCCGAGCGCCTCGCACAGCCGGCCCGGCCCGCTGGTGAGCGCGCGCGCGAGCGTGGGATGCGCGGCCCAGTCCCGGCAGGGTTCCAGGTCGCGCGCCCGCGCCATCTGGTCGAGCCCGGCGAGCGGCTCGAGCGCGCGGATGAGCACGCATCCGGCCTTGCCTTCCCGCTCGCACGAGACGTTCAGGCAGTAATGGTTGCCGTAGATGAAGTAGACGTAGGCGTGGCCGGGCGGGCCGAACAGCACTTCGTTCCGCTTCGTCTTCCCTGCCGCCGCGTGTGCGGCCAGGTCGCCCTCGCCCAGGTACGCCTCGACCTCGACGATGCGCCCGGTCAGCAGCCGGCGCCCGCGCCGGCAGACCAGCACCTTGCCCAGCAGCTCGCGCGCGACGCGGCGCGGGTCGCGAGCATAGAATCTGCGGCTTAGCGGCGGGCGTTGTACCTTCGGCATCTGGCGGCGCGCGGTTCCCGGGCTCATTCTAGCGGCTTCATTCCGAGGGCTTCATTCAGCATATCTGGCAAGGGAGCAGCAGGCGGTCTTCCCGGCCGAGACCCTGGTCACGTTCACGGTGAAATAGCACCAGGGAGCGCGCCCAGGCGGCTTGCGGGCCGCCGGTTCTTGCTTTTCCGCCGCCCTTCCGGCGGGAGTGACTAAGGTGCCACATCGGGCGACGGGCGGAAGCGTGGGATTCATTGACTCACAAGCGAGAATTGCTGTATTTTTGCGGCTCGCCACACGGTTCCATTGCAGTCATCAGGGACGTTGGGCGGCTTCTTCCCCCGTCGAACAAGTAGGTGAATTTGTCTGCCACGGCCAATCCGTCGATGGGAACCTCTCCGCAGAAGATCGGCCGCTACGAGATAGTCGGGGAACTGGGCAAGGGCGCCATGGGCCTGGTCTACAAGGCCATGGACCCGATGATCGGCCGCACCGTGGCGATGAAGACCATGCGCATGGACGTGCATGGCATGGAAGCCGACGAGATGCTGAAGCGCTTCCAGAACGAAGCGCGCGCGGCCGGCGTGCTCAACCACGCCAACATCGTCACCATCTACGACGCCGGCGAGCAGAGCGGCATGTTCTACATCGCCATGGAGTTCATCGAGGGCGTCACGCTGCATTCGCTGCTGGTACAGAACCGCGTGCTGCCGGTCGAGCAGATCATCGACGTCTCGCGCCAGGTGTGCGCGGGTCTCGACGTGGCGCACTCCCACGGCGTGGTGCACCGCGACGTCAAGCCGGCCAACATCATGATCATGCCGGACAAGACGGTGAAGATCATGGACTTCGGCATCGCCAAGGCGGGCGGCGGGCTGACCTCGGCCGGACAGGTGCTGGGCACTCCGAATTACATGTCGCCGGAACAGGTGAAGGGACGCACGCTCGACGGCCGCTCCGACCTGTTCAGCTTCGGCGTGATCCTGTACGAGATGGTGACGGGGGAAAAGCCGTTCACCGGGCAGAACGTCACCACCATCATCTACAAGATCGTCAACGAGCACCCCATCCCGCCGCGCGAGCTGGACGTGACCATCCACCCCGGGTTGAGCCAGGTCATCACCAAGGCGCTGGCGAAGAATCCGGACGAGCGTTACCAGACGGGCGCGGAGCTGGTGCGCGATCTCGCGAACTACAAGAACCTGGGCGGGCCGGTGGCGGTGGCGAGCGAAGCGCCCGCGGGCGGCGCGGCCTTCGACCTGGGCGCGAACGCGACCGACAAGACGGTGGTGTTCGATTCCGGCGCGGTGGCGAAGATGGGCTCCGGCTCGCAGGCGGCGGCGAACCCGGCCGCGACGCCGCAGACGGCCGCGGCGGCGGTGGCGGCGAAGGCCATCGAGAGCACGGTCGACATCGCGCGGCGCAAGGTCGCGCCCGCCATCGCCAGCGCCAAGCAGAGACCGAAGACGATGCTGATCGCCGGCGGAGTCCTGCTGGCGATCCTGCTCATTGCGGGATTCGCCTGGATGCGGAATCGCGCCACGGCGGCCGAACAGGCGCGGCAGGCGGAAGAGCAGCGCATCGCGGAGCAGCAGCGCATCGCCGAGCAGCAGAAGACTGCCATCGAGCAACAGGTCGCGAGCGCGCCCGCGCCGGCTTCGCCGGGCACGACGCCCGGCGCCACCAGCGCGAAACCTGCTGAGCCAGAGCCTGCCACCCAGGGCGGGAAGCCGGCGACCAAGCCCGCGAGCGTGCCCAAACCGGCGGCGGGCAAGCCGGCCACGACCGCTTCCGCATCACCGACACCGGCCTCGACGGTGCCGGCCACGGTCGGCGAGCTGCAGATCACGACCACGCCTTCGGGCGCCGACGTCCGCGTGGACGGCGCCATCCAGGGCACCTCTCCCTTCACGGCGCGCAACCTGACGCCCGGCCAGCACACGGTGGTCATCAGCAAGGCCGGCCACAAGGGGGCGACGCGCGCCATCGAGGTCGCCGCGGGCAAGAGCACGCCGCTGGTGGTGGCGCTGGAGGCCATCCCGACCGCCACGCTGACAGTCGCCAGCCAGCCGGAGGGCGCGAAGATCTTCATCGACGAGAAGGATTCCGGCAAGGTCACGCCGGCCACGCTCTCGCTCGAGACGGGCGAGCACAAGGTGACGCTGCGCAAGGACGGCTACAAGGACGCCTCGACCACCACGCCGAAGCTCACGCTGGGGCAGACCTTCAACTTCGCTCCGCTGCTGCAGGCCGGGAAGAACGAAGACAATCCGTTCAAGAAACTGTTCGGCGGCGGCGGCATCCCCGAGGGCAAGGGGATGGCGAACCTGAAGTCGAATCCCAAAGGCGCGCAGATCCTGGTGAACGGGTTCGCGGCGCCCAAGGCGACCCCGCTGAAGATGCCGCTCGACCCGGGGAGCTACGACGTCACCTTCAAGCTCGACGGCTACCAACCTCTCACCCGAAAAGTGACGATCGAAAAAGGCAAGCAGCTCGACGTCGACGTGAAGCTGGAGAAGCAGTAGGCCAAGCGCTCGATGGCCCGCCTCATCATCTCGGCCCCGGACGGCAAGCGGGGCATCCTGGAGATCACGAAACCGGTGCTGACGGTCGGCCGCGGCAGCGGGAACGACCTGGTGCTGGACCACTCCAGCGTCTCGCGTCTGCACGCGGTGCTGAAGCTGGAGGCCGACGGCAGCGTGGTGATCGCCGACCGCGGCTCGACCAACGGCGTGCTGGTGAACAGCGAGCGCATCACCCGCGAGGCGAAGCTGGCGAACGGCGACGAGCTCGTCATCGGCGCGTACGGGCTGAAGTTCGAGCACACGGCCGAGGGCGCGCTGCGCGTGGAGAAGGTCGAGGTGCCCTCGACCGTGAACGACGTGCTGCGGGCGCCGGTGAAGTACGAGACGCCGCACGCGCCGGACGCCACCGCGGGGTCGGTGGACGACCTGCTGGCGCAGCTGCGCAAGCTCGAGCGCGAGAAATACCTGCTCACGGTGCTCTACGACGCGGGCAAGGCGCTGAGCGCGCGGCTCTCGGTCGACGACATCGCGGAGCAGGTGATGAACCTGGCCTTCCGCATCGAGGGCGTGCAGCGCGGCTTCATGATGCTGTTCGACGAGCGCGGGGGAGTGCAGCGCCAGACCGAGGTCCGCTACCGGGTGCAGCCCACGACCGCGCAGCCGCAGATCTCGCTCTCGCGCTCCGTGCTCGATCTCATCAAGCAGCAGAAGCAGCCCATCCTGGTCTCCGACGCGAGCGCGGACGAGCGCTTCACGGGCTCCGAGAGCATGAAGATCTCGGGGCTGCAATCGGCGATGTGCGCGCCGCTGCTGGGCAAGGAGCGGCTGCTCGGCATCTTCTACGTCGACAACCTGCAGGCCACCGCGGCCTTCACGCAGGAAGAGCTGAACGTGTTCGCGCTGGTGGCGGCGCAGGCCGCGGCCGCCATCGACAGCGCCGTCACGCACGAGGCGCTGGCCAAGCAGGCGGTGCAGCGCTCGGCGCTGGAGCGCTTCCTCTCACCGGACGTGGTGGAGATGATCGCCGCCAACCCCAACGTGCGGCTCGGCGGCTCCAACCAGGTCGTGACCGTGCTGTTCTCCGATATCCGCGGGTTCACCACGATGTCGGAAAAGCTGCCGCCGGAGAAGGTGGTCGAGATCCTGAACGAGTACTTCACGCGCGTGACCGACGTCATCTTCGACAACGGCGGGATGCTGGACAAGTACCTGGGCGACGGCGTGATGGCGGTGTTCGGGGCGCCCATCTCCAAGGGCAACGACGCCGCCAACGCGGTGCGCGCCGGCATCGAGATCCAGAAGCTGGTGCTACAGCTCAACCTCGATTCGAAGGCGCGCCAGTGGCCCGAGCTGCGCGTCGGCGTGGGCATCAACACCGGGATCGTGACGGCGGGGAACATCGGGTCGCCACGGCGCATCGACTACACCGTGGTGGGCGACACGGTGAACGTGGCTTCGCGGCTGATGTCGAACGCCGCGGGCTGGCAGATCCTGATCTCGGAATCGACCGCCCAGTCGCTCGGCCCGGAGATCCCGCTGGAGCCGCTGGCGCCGCTGCAGGTGAAAGGCAAGTCGCAGCCGTTGAGCGTCTTCTCCGTGCAGTGGGCCGCGCAGAAGGCGGGCGCGCGCTAGAGCCAGCGCTTGCGCTTGAAGTAGGCGAGCACTGAGACCGTGGACGCCGTCATCACGCCCACCGCGACCCAGATGCCGTGCGGGGAGTTCTCCAGCCCGAGCGGGAAGTTCATCCCGAAGAATCCCGTGATGATGACCAAGGGCAGCGCGATGGTGCCCCAGATGGTGAGCACCTTCATCACCTCGTTGGTGCGATTGGCGACGGCGGAAAGATAGATGTCGAGCGAACTGGCGAGCAGGTCGCGGTAGGTCTCGATCAGGTCCACGGTGCGCACCAGGTGGTCGTAGACGTCGCGGAAGTAGGGGTCGAGATCGTCGCCGCAGAAGCCGCGCTCCTTGCGCATGATGGCGTTCACCACCTCGCGCATGCCGCTCGCCATGCGGCGGAACTCGATCAGGCGCCGCTTCAGCCGGAAGATGGTCTGCAGCTTGTCGGGGCCGGGGTCGACCAGCACCGTGTCTTCCAGGTCGGAGGTCTCCTCCGCGATCAGGTCGATGACGGGCGAGTACTCGTCGACCAGCGAATCGACCAGGAAGTAGAGCGCGCGGTCGAGCCGGTTGGTGCCGTCCTCGGTGATGCGCCGGTGCGCACGGTCCATGGTGGCCAGGTGCCCCTGCGTCACCGTGATGAGGAAGTCCTTGCCGATGAAGACGTCCACGTCCTCGAAGACCAGGGTGTCGTTGTTGTCGATCTTCTTCACCACCATGAAGAGGTAGCTGAGGTGCTCCTCGTACTTGGCGCGCTGCGGGCGGTGGCGGCAGTCCTCGATCTGGAGCGGATGCAGGCCGAAGCGTTTCGCGAGCTCGTCGAGCTGCGGGGAGTTCGGGTCGTCGATCGCGAACCACGGCAGCGTGGGGTTGCGCGGCGGCGGAAGTTGGGCGGAGGAGCTCATCGCGCGGCGAGTATAAATGCAGCAATAAGCAATAAGCGATAAGCAATAAGCCACGCGATGCGGCTGTCGCTTATTGCCTATCGCTTATTGCTGGCTTCTTAGGCGCGCTTCTTGGCTTCGGCAGCGGCGTCGTCCTTGACCTGCCAGGGACGCGGCTTGCGGGCGGCGGCGGGCTCGTCGCGGCCTTCGACGCGGTCGTACATGTAGCGGTCGCTGACCGTGCCGAGCGATTCGTTGTAGAGCGAGGGCGCGCCGGTGGCTTCCTTCAGCTCTTCGGTGAAATCGTGCAGCGCTTTCAGGTGGTCGGCGGTCGCGGGGATCTCGGTCTTGGTGGTGACGAGGAACTTCTGGTAACCCTTGTCGACGAGGCGGGCGATCTCGCCGCCGATGAGGTAGCCGGGCCGCGCGAAGATGCGGACGTTGCCGGCGTCGTCGCGCTCGATGGCGGCGGAGCAGTTCGACTTCTTGAGGAAGACGCGGTGGTTCGTTCCCGGCGCTTCCAGGATGTCGAAGCCGTGGTCGCGCAACCAGCCGACCGTCTCTTCGTAGGTTCGTTGCTGTTCCGTCTTTGCCATCATTCCTGCCGCCGTACTGGGCCCGACGCTGGAGTACGATACCCCGAAAGCGCCGTCTCGTTGCCCGCGCGCGCAGATTCCTTCCGCGCGCGGCCGGGCACGAAGCGCCGAGCATCGCACAAAGCCGCATGTTTGCACAACTTTTCGCGCTGTTGACGCATGTGAGGCCGGGGTAACGAACGTGGGACACGAGCACACGAATCCGCTTGCGCCGCGCGCGGTGCGGGCGTGTTGAAGCTGCCGGCCGCGCTCGCCGCCGAGCTGCGCGCGCAGGGTCAACGCGCGTATCCGGAAGAGTGCTGCGGCGTGTTGCTGGGACGCGCGCGCGGCGACACGCGCGAGGTCGTCGAAGCCCGCGCCTGCGCGAACGCGCGCGCCGGGACGCGCGACCGCTACGCCATCGCGCCCGGGGAACTGATCGCGGCGCAGCGCGCGGCGCGCGAGCGCGGCCTGGAGCTCCTCGGGTTCTACCACTCGCATCCCGACCACCCGCCCGAGCCCTCCGCGACCGATCGCGTGGAAGCCTACTGGGAGGGCAGCTCGTACGTGATCGTCAGCGTGACACGCGGCCAGGCGGACGACCTCAGGTCGTTCGTGTTGCGCGGGGGACGGTTCGAGGCCGAATCGGTAACGCCGTAGCCGCTCCAGAGAAAGCTTGATTGACAATCCGCGCTCCTGGCCGATAATTGCGTTTCCCCAGCAGCCATCTTGAGGAGTGCTTCCATGTCCCGCCTGCTTGCCCTTCTTCTGCTCGTGACCTCGACGTTCGCTGTCGCGCAGACCCTGAGCACACGTCCCGACCAGCCTGCTCCCAGCGGAGCGCCCATGAGGCCGAATGCCGACGCCACCTACCAGGCGCTGCGACACGTTAGCGTGGGAAGCACGGCGATCCAAGTCTCTAACTGGACGATGAAGCGCGATGCCGGCACATTCACGTTCCGCTCGGGAACGTTCACCTTCCTGGCGCCCGTCAACGGCAAGATCACGGGCGCCGTTTTCCAGGGCGACGGCAGCCTCGACGTGCAGCCGCCGATCGCGGTGGAGCAGCGCACCATCGCGCTGCTTACCAAGGGCAAGCCGTATCACGAGAACTTCTCGACCGCGGTGTTGCGTTTCACCGACGGCACCGACGCGGAGATCCAGCAGGCCGGCACGGGCACGGCGGGAGGCGGCGGCGCGGCAGCGCTCTCCGCCATCAACGACCAACTGCGCACGCGGCTGAGCTACAACCTGCACATCCGTCTGCTGCAGGACGTCCTGAGCCCCGAGGCCGGCGGTTTCTTTGCCGCCTTCATCGACGGCAAGGAGTACAGCGGCAAGACCCTCTTCATCGTCGACCCGCACGGCGCCTTCGTTGGCGTGGCGCCGGAGGAGGTCGCTCTGGTCACCTATGACGAAGGGCGCGGGGGCGTGTGGGCCGCCTTCCATCTGACCAGGGAGTACGCCGATGGCACGGCGACCGGCACACAGCAGAATGCCTGGATCGACATCCAGAGCCAGGATATAGACACGACCATCGACAAGAGCGGGAGGCTCGACGCGCGCGCGGCCACCAGCTTCCGCAGCGGCGCGAACGGGCTTCGGGTGGTGATGTTCGACCTGTTCCCCAGCCTGCGCGTGAAGAGCGTGACCGACGCGAGCGGGCAGCAACTGGCGTTCATCCAGGAGGACAAGAAGGATGATCCGCAGTACGGCGTCATTCTCGCAAAGCCGCTGGCAGCCGGCGAGGCCCTGACCATCATCACCACCTATGGCGGCAAGGACGCGCTGAGTAACGAGGGCGCCGGCAATTACTTTCCTATCGCGCGCGAGAACTGGTATCCCAACACGACTTTCGGCGACTACGCTGAGTACAAGCTCTCCTTCCGGGTGCCAAAGGGTATGAAGACGGCGGGCACCGGGACGCTCGTCCGCCAATTGGACGAAGGCTCGCAGACCATCACGGAATGGAAGAGCGAGGTTCCGCACGCAGTCGCGGGCTACAACTTCGGCAAGTTCAAGGTGGAGGAAGCCAAGCTGCCGAACGGCTTCCTGGTGCAGACGTACGCCAACGAGAACGTGCCCGACCTGATCGCCGCTGTGCTGCACGGCATCGGCGGCGACCTGCCGGGCGTACCCCCCGACGAGGTTTTGGGCGGGAACCGGATGGAACAGGTCGCGGTCGGGAACCTGAGCACCGTCCCGATGATGAAGAAGGCGCTGGCCGAGGGCCAGCTCTCGATACAGATCTACAGCGACTACTTCGGCCCGCTCTCATACAAGAACCTGGCGATGACGCAGCAGACCGCGTGCAACTTCGGCCAGGCCTGGCCCACGGTGGTCTACATGCCGATCTGCTCGTTCTTCGACGACACGCAGAAGAACGCGCTCGGGCTACGCGACACGCGCGGCTACTGGATGGTGGTCGGGCCGCACGAAGTCGCACACCAGTGGTGGGGACATACCGTCGGCTTCCAGTCGTATCGCGATCAGTGGATGAGTGAAGGTTTCGCGGAGCTCTCGGCTTCCATCTTCGTCCAGCTCGTCTATGGCAAGGACCCGCAGAAATACCAGAAGTTCTGGGCCGACGAGCGCGAGCTGCTCACGGAGAAGAACAAGGAAGGCAAGCGCGCCATCGACGTCGGGCCGTTGACCCAGGGGTATCGCCTGGCGACCGAGCGCAGCGGGTTCGACATCCCGCGGCGCCTCATCTACCCGAAAGGCGCGTACGTGCTGCACATGGTCCGCATGATGCTGTGGAGCCCCTTCACCGGCGACAAGCTTTTCAAAGAGACGATGCACGACTTCGTGCAGACCTACGCCAACCGCCCCGCGAGCACCGAGGACTTCAAGGCCGTGCTCGAGAAACACTGGCCGAAGGAGATGGACTTTACGCGGAACGGCAAGCTCGACTGGTTCTTCGACGAGTACGTGTACGGCACGGCGCTGCCGAGTTACACGCTCGACTACACTTTCGAGACCAATGCCGCCGGCGACCAGGTGGCGAACGTGAGCGTCACGCAGGCTAACGTGGACAAGAATTTCCTCATGCCGGTGCCGATCTACGCGGAGTTGGATAACGGCAAGATCGTGCGCCTGGCTTCGGCGCCCATGCTGGGGAACATCACGCGCCAGTTCAAGATCCCGCTGAACGGGCTGAAGCAGCGTCCAAAGCGCGCGATGCTGAACTACTACTACGACGTGCTCGCAGCTGCGAATTAGCGCTAGTCGGCCCGCACCTGCATGTTTTCGTCGATGACGTAGCGCGTCGGCGAGCCCGTGCCGGCGGTGGCCGGGCCGGTGTAGGTGGCGATGATCTTGAAGCTGGTCTCGCTCACGTCGGAGGAATACTCCCAGCCGCCGCGGCGGGTGCGCGCCATGCTCAGTTCGCCCGCCGAGACCAAGTCGTCGAGCGAGGCGTAGCTGCCGGTCTTCGCCATGTGGGCGCGCTCCGCCTGCGCGATGGCGAGCAGGTCGTTCTTCACGCCGGCGATCGCGATGGTGGAGTGCGGGTTGTCGCCGCCCTCAGCGGTCGCGGGCGAGGCGCTCTGCACCTGCTTCATGTAGACGACCGCGCCGATCGCCACCACGATGATCAGGCCGATGAATCCCAGTGTGCGCGACATCCGCCCTCCTTGTGACTCAACCAGCAGACTTTACACCGCCGGCAAAATAAAAACAGGAGGACGCAGAGGACGCGGAGGAAGACGATCTCTTTCTCTTTCTGCCACTCCCAGTGGTGTAACTGACGCCAGCCGAGGCAAAGGGAGAGGAAGATCCAAAGAAAGTGATACCTCTGTGTCCCCCGCGTCCTCCTGTCGTTATTGGTTCTTCTTTTCCACCTTCGCCCAGGTGTCCTTGAGCGCGACGGTGCGGTTGAAGACGGGTTTGCCGGGTTGCGAGTCGAGGTCGGCGCAGAAGTAGCCAAGGCGCTCGAACTGGAAGCGGTCGCCCGCCTGGGCGGAGGCGAGCGCGGGCTCGAGCTTGGCGTCGCGCACGACTTCCAGCGACTGCGGGTTCAGGTTCGCGGTGAAGTCCTGGCCTTCTTCGACCTGGTTGGGGTCGGGCTTGGTGAAGAGCTTGTCGTAGAGCCGCACCTCGGCCTCGAAGGCATGTTTCGCCGACACCCAGTGGATGGTCGCCTTCACCTTGCGTCCGTCGGGCGGATTGTTGCCGCCGCGCGTCGCCGGATCGTAGGTCGCGTGCACCTCGACCACGTTGCCGGCCGCGTCCTTCTTCACGCTGGTCGCGGTGATGAAGTAGCCGTAGCGCAGCCGCACTTCCCTGCCCGGGGACAACCGGAAGTAGCCCTTGGGCGGCTCTTCCTTGAAGTCGTCCTGCTCGATCCAGAGCTCGCGGCTGAACGGCACCTTGCGCGACCCGGCGCTCGCATCTTCCGGATTGTTGACCGCGTCCATCTCCTCGACCTGGCCCTCGGGATAGTTGTCGAGCACGACCTTCAGCGGCCGCAGCACGGCCATCGCGCGCGGCGCGCGCTTGTTCAGGTCCTCGCGCACGAAGTGCTCGAGCATGGCGAAATCGGTGGTGCCGTTGGTGCGCGAGACGCCGACCGCCGCCACGAAGTTGCGGATCGCCTCGGGCGTGTAGCCGCGCCGCCGGATGCCGCTGAGGGTCGGCATGCGCGGGTCGTTCCACCCCGAGACGTGCTTGTCGTTCACCAGCTGCAGCAGCTTGCGCTTGCTGAGCAGCGTGTAGGTGAGGTTCAGGCGGTCGAACTCGATCTGCTGCGAGGGGAAGATGCCGAGTTCGCGGATGTACCACTGGTAGAGCGGCTGGTGGTCGGCGAACTCGAGGGTGCACATGGAGTGCGTCACCTTCTCGAGCGAGTCGGACTGGCCGTGCGCGTAGTCGTACATCGGGTAGATGCACCACTTGTCGCCGGTGCGGTGGTGCTCGGCGTGCAGGATGCGGTACATCACCGGGTCGCGCATGTTCATGTTGGGCGACGCCATGTCGATCTTCGCGCGCAGCACCTTCGCGCCGTTCGGGAACTCGCCCTTGCGCATGCGCTCGAACAGGTCGAGATTCTCTTCGACTGACCGGTCGCGGTAGGGCGAGTTGTTGCCGGGCTCGGTGAGGGTGCCGCGATGCTCGCGGATCTGGTCGGCGGTCAGGTCGTCCACGTAGGCCTTGCCCGCCTGGATGAGCTTGACCGCCCACTCGTAGAGCCGGCCGAAGTAGTCGGAGGCGTAGAAGAGTCCTTCCCACTCGAAGCCGAGCCAGCGCACGTCTTCCTGGATGGAGTCGACGTACTCCTGCTCTTCCTTCTCGGGGTTGGTGTCGTCGAAGCGCAGGTTGGTGCGGCCGCCGAACTCGTCGGCGAGCTGGAAGTCGAGGCAGATGGCCTTGGCGTGGCCGATGTGCAGGTAGCCGTTGGGCTCGGGAGGAAAGCGCGTCTGCACGACGGCGTCGCCGAACTTCTTGGTCTCGAGGTCCGCGATGATGATGTCGCGGATGAAGTTCGAGGGGCGCGGCTCGGGCGCGGCGCCGGTCGGATTGTTCTTGGCTTCGCTCATGCGGTTCTTGCCAACGCCTGGTCGATCCGTTCCAGTGTAACGTCGCGGCCCAGCACGGCCAGGGTCTCGAACAGCCCCGGCGAGGCCGTGCGGCCGGTGACGGCGACGCGAATGGGCGAGAACATCTGCCCGGCCT
Source organism: Terriglobales bacterium (assembly GCA_035457425.1). Classification (NCBI taxonomy): domain Bacteria; kingdom Pseudomonadati; phylum Acidobacteriota; class Terriglobia; order Terriglobales; species Terriglobales bacterium. Next base: position 19,152 of record DATIBR010000127.1, on the reverse strand, counting down.
TCACGCCCAGGTCTTTGGCGGCGGCGCGCAGCGCCTGGTCGAGCGGGTCGTGCGCGAACTCGGTGCGCGCGAGCACCTCTTTCGCCTTCTCGAGCACTTTGCGCGCCATCGCGGCGTCGCCCTTTTGCGGGACGAGCAGCGCCGGGTCGTAGGGCTCCAAGTCCTTGCGGAAGAAGAAGTCGGCGGCGTGCAGCACGTCGTTGAGCAGCTTGATGCGCTCGCGGATGAGCGGCGCGATCTGCTTCATGCGCGCGAGGTCCACGCGGTAGCCGGCGCGTTGCACGATGGGCAGCAGGCGCTCGGCCAGCTCGTCGGGCGGCATGGCGTGGATGTACTGCGAGTTCAGCCACACCGCCTTGTCGTCGAAGCGCTCTTCCCCGCTCACGCCTTCCTTGAAGTTGATGACCGCGTTGGCGCGGTTGATGTTCTCCAGCGTGAAGGCCTGCTTGATCTCCTCGAGCGGGAGGAAGGTGCGGTCGTCTTTCGGATTCCAGCCCAGCAGGCAGAGGAAGTTGATGAACGCCTGCGGCAGGAAGCCGGCGTCGCGGTAGGTGGTCACGCTGACGATGGGCCCGTGCTTGCGCTTGGAGAGCTTGGCGCCGTCGGGTGCGACCAGCAGCGGCAGGTGGGCGAAGCGCGGCGGCTCGGCACCGAGCGCGCGGAAGATCAGCACGTGCTTGAAGGTGTTGGTGAGGTGGTCCTGCCCGCGGATGACGTGCGAGATCTTCATGTCCACGTCGTCGGCGCACGACGCCATGTGGTAGGTCGGCATGCCGTCGGAGCGCAGCAGGGCGAAGTCCTCGATGTCGGCGGTGGCCTTGGCCTGCGGGCCGTAGACGACGTCGTCGAACCGGATCTGCTCCTCGGAATCCCGCGGCACCCGGAAGCGCAGCACGAACTTCTCGCCCGCGTCGGCGCGGCGGTCGCTCTCGGCGCGCGGCAGGTTGCGCATCTCGGCGTTGAAGAGCTGCGCGCCCTCGGTCCAGTCGCGGTCGCCGCCGGCCGCGGCGGGCGTGAAGTCGCGGTAGGCGAGGCCCTTCTCGAAGACTGCCCACGCCATTCTGCGATGAAGTTCGAGCCGCTCGGACTGGCGGTACTCCTCCTGCCAGTCGAGGGCGAGCCACTTCAGGCCGTCGAAGATGGACTCCTCGCTGGCGGCGGTGTTGCGCCCGGCGTCGGTGTCGTCGAGCCGCAGGATCATGGTGCCGCCGGTGTGCCGCGCGAACAGCCAGTTGAAGATGAACGTCCGCGCGCTGCCCACGTGCAGGTAACCCGTGGGCGACGGGGCGAAACGGACGCGGATTGTCGGGGCAGCGGTCAAGGGCGGAATCGCAAAGGGACGGCGAAAACGGGTGAGCGGCTGACGCGCGCCGTACCGCGCGTCGTCAGACGCGAGGGCGGAGCGGCTTCACCGCGCAGCCCTCGAAAAAACGATGGTACGGGTCTTAGAAAGCGAGCGTCAAGGCAGGCCTAAATCGCGGTGTTTCTAAGGCTTCCGCCGATTGACGAAAACCCTTTGCTTGCCTATAGTTTCCGCCTCCCCTCGGAAGGACGAACTTCGGTCGGCGGCCGCGGTTTTGCGCGTGCGAGCTGCCACCATCGGGGACCTCGGCAATGGGCAGCGACGCAATCGGCACCATCGTGGTCCCCGGCGCGATCGCGCTGCTGCTTCTGGGCGTCTTCAGCTATCTCTACCGCCAGAGCCGCGAGGCCTATTTCCGCGCCTGGCAGCTTGCCTGGCTCATCTACACGCTGCGTTTCGGGCTGGTGGCGTTCCGCTTCGGCGAATACTCCGACCCCGCCGTCACCGCCGCCGCAAGCCATTGGGCGCTGGCCTGGCTGAGCTCGCTGATGTTCATCTTCACGGTGCTGTGCATCCTGGTCTCCACCGACCTGTTGGATGACCGCTTCCGGATGCGCGGCCGCTACCTGGCGATCGGCCTGACGCTCGGCGCGTGGAGCCTGCTCGACGTCACGCGTAAGGGCCCGATCGCGGCGAGCGTGCCCCACATCTACGGTTCGGTGGCGCTGTCGGCGCTGCTCATCTTCAGCGGCATCCGGTTCTGGCGGGTCGGCCAGCGGCGCGAGATGCCCAGCTACCACGTGCTGTCTTTCGCGCTCTGGTTCTGGGCGGTGCTGATCTCGCTCGTCCAGTTCCACGACTTCTTCGCGGACCACCCGCTCTGGACCAAGCTCAGTCACGTGCTCGGGCCGGTGCCGCAGATGCTGCTGGGCATCGCGATGGTGATGGTCCTGTTCGAGAACGAACGCCGCAACGTGCAGGAGAACCTGCTCGAGTTCTCGCGGCTCGACAAGATGATGGAAGGCCCGCTCGAGGCCGAGGACGCGGCCCCGCACCTGCAGAAGCTGCTCGACCGGCTGATCGCGCTGCTCGGACTGGAGCGCGGCATGATCTGCATCCGGCAGGAGCTGCGCGACGTCTTCCCCACGGTCGAGCGCGGCGTCTCGCGCAACGTCGCGGAGGTCATCGAGCGCCAGAGCGGCGCCGACTGCTTCGCCGAGGTCGCGATCGCGGCCGGCGGGGTGGCAGTCGTCCGCAACCTGGACCAGCAGCTCGCTGCGCTGCCCGATGAGCGCCGCGCCAAGGCCTTGCCCATCCGCACCGCGTTCGGCGCCGAGGGCATCGAAGCCTTCACCGTCACCGCGCTGCGCACCGCCGACCGCAACATCGGCGCGCTCATCTTCCCGCACGGCCGGCAGGCCTCGCTTTCCGCCTCGCGCATCAAGCTGCTGAAGGCGCTCGCCGCCCAGATCTCCATGACGCTGCAGCACTACCTGGTGGTGCGCGAATCGCAGCGCCGCTCCGGCGAGTACCAGCTGCTCACGCACATCGGGCAGGCGGTCAGCTCGCGGCTCGACGCCGACGAGATCCTGCAGGGGATCTACAAGGGCCTGTCGCAGCTGTTCGACGTGCAGAACTTCTACGTCGCCTTCCGCGACGGCAACAGCGTGCGCTTCGACCTCGAGATCGAGGAGGGGCTGGCCGTGTCGAAGCGCTCGCGGCCCTGGGCGAACGGCATCAGCGAGCACATCATCACCACCGGGAAGCCGCTGCTGGTGCGCGAGAACATGAACGAAGTCCGCGCGCAGATCGGGGTGGTCCCGATGGGGCGGCCCTCGCGCAGCTTTTGCGGCGTGCCCATCTTCCGGGGCGCGGAGGCGGTCGGCGTGATGGCCATCCTGAGCTGCGAGCGCGAAGGGGTGTTCGGGGAGCGCGACCTGCACGTGCTCGAGACCGCCGCCGGCCAGCTGGCGGTCGCCATGGAGAACGCCCGCCTGTTCGCCGAGGAGCAGCGCCGCGCCAAGTACCTCGCCTTCCTCAACAGCGTCTCCAAGACCGCCATCTCGAGCGACGACGCCGAGCGCATGCTGGAGGAGATCGTGCGCGAGGTGCAGCAGAACTTCCGCTACGACCACATCGGCATCGGCATCCTGGATTACGGCACCAAGGAGCTGGAGATCAAGGCGGAAGCGGGCACCACGGCGAAGGCGCTGGGCAAGCGCATCCCGCTCGGCGTCGGCGTGCTCGGGCGCGTGGCGCGCACCAACGAGATGGCGCTGGAGCAATCGTCGGGCGGGCGCCTGCTCGGCATCCTGCCCGACGCGCGCTCCATCCTGTGCATGCCGCTGCGCTACGGCGAGACCCTGCTCGGCGTCCTCAACATCGAGAGCACCAGCGAGAACGCCTTCGCGCAGCAGGAAGTGCTCATCCTGCAGACCTTCGCCGACCTGCTGGCGACCGCGCTGCACAACGCCTTCGTCTTCCAGAAGATGCAGCAGCACGCCATCACCGACGGCCTGACCGGGATCAAGACGCGCCGTTATTTTTCCGAGTCGCTCTCCTCGGAGTGGAAGCGCGCCTCGCGCTCGGGCCGCCCGTTCTCCGTCGTCCTCATCGACCTCGACAAGTTCAAGGCGGTCAACGACACCATGGGCCACCTCGAGGGCGACCTGGTGCTCACGCGCATCGGCCGGCTGCTGGAGCAGAAGTGCCGCCAGTCCAACATCGTGGCGCGCTACGGCGGCGACGAGTTCGTGGTGCTGATGCCCGAGACCTCCATCGAGCAGGCGCAGATCCTCGCCGAGCGCCTGCGGCTCTGGATCGCGACCGACCCCATGCTGAACGAGCGCAAGATCACCGGCAGCTTCGGGGTGGCGACCTTCCCGCTGCACGGCGCTTCCATCGAAGACATCATCCGCGTGGCCGACGCCGGCATGTACGTCTCCAAGCGCGCCGGCGGCAACCGCGTCTCCACCGTCGAGGAGTTCCACGAGGGCGAGGCGGTGGCGCAGCAGAAAGCGCTGGTCTCGAGCTACGTGGAGGGCTTCCTGCGCCGCGAGCACACCTCGCCCGATTCCGCCGACGAGCTGGTGCAGACCCTCACCAAGCTCGGCAGCGCGGTCAAGGACGGTCGCAACGCCGAAGCGCTGACCGAGGCGGTGATGGCGCTGACGCGCGCCGCCGAAGCGCGCGAGGTCTACTGCAGCGGGCACGGCGAATCGGTCGCGCGCTACGCCGAGGCCATCGGCCGCGAGATGAAGATGTCGCCCGAGGAGCTCGCCGACCTGGCGCTCGCCGCCCGCATCCACGACATCGGCAAGATCGTCATCCCGGAGCACATCCTCAACAAGGCGGGCGCGCTCAGCGTGGAGGAATACAAGATGGTGAAGACGCACGCCGAGATCGGCGGCCGCATCGTCGCGACCATGCCGGGCAGCGCGCGCCTCGCTGCCTACGTGCGCCACCACCACGAGCGCTTCGACGGCCGCGGCTATCCCGAGGGCCTTAAGGGCGAGGACATACCGCTGGGCGCGCGCATCATCGCCGCCGCCGAGGTCTTCACCAACATGACGCTGGAGCGGCCCTACGCACCCACGCGCAACACCCAGCAGGCGCTGGAAGAGCTGGAGCAGTTGAGCGGCTCGCAGTTCGACGGCGTCGTCGTCCGCGTGCTCACCGACCAGGTGCGCGGCCAGAAGCCCGCCCGCGTGGGGCGCGGGTGATCCATCGTTATCGGCCGAACAGCTTCCGCTTTTTCGGTTGCGGCTTCGGCGCTTCCAGCGGGATCCCCTCGAGCTTCTGCACCTTGCCCACCGGGTACAGCCCCATCCGCGCGTCCCACCACGGCGAGCGCTGGTAGAACCAGTTCAGGCGGCCGTAGGCGTTGGCGGCGAACTCGCGGTCGGTGCGCAGCTTCTCCTCGAACTCGGCCTTGAGCTTGGGGTCGTTCGCCAGCATCTCGCGCGCCAGCTTCTCGAGCACGTACGGCTCGCCATACTCCTTCTGCTCGAAGACGGCGTCGAACAATCCCCAGGTCACCGCCGAATCCGGACCTTGCGGCTCGAGCCAGTGGATGGCGACCTTGGCGGCGCGCTGGTCCATCGGCACGACCATCGAGCCTGCGGGGAAGCTAAGCTTCTCGCGCGCCGGCTTGCAGTCCGCCGGGGGCGTGCTGCCGTACGGCGAGCCGCCGCCCAGCACGTGGTGGCCCTCGAACGGCCGCTCCGCCCACTTCGGATTGCAGCGGTAGGTGTCGACCTCGCCCGACCACGCCGCGGTCGTCGGCTGCATGCGGACCCCGTGCGCGCGCAGCACGTCGATGACTTTGTCCCACTGCGCCGGCACGATGTACGCGCCCGGGATCGGCACCGTGAGCGAGGGCTTGAGCTTCGGATGCAGCGGCAGCTCGATCTCTTCTTTCTCGTGGGTGTACTGGTTCCACACGCCGCCCGAGACCTCGCTGAGCGACGTCGTCCGCTTGTAGCCGAGGAAGCGGAACGGGACGGTGTCGTCGGCCGTGACCAGCCGCAGCGGGAACTCGTCCGGCTTGCGGATGTAGGTGGCGGTCTGCGCCTCGCGGCCGCGCGCGATGGTCTGCTCGTCCGCCTGCTGGTTCATCGCGACGACCTTTGCCGCGTCGCGGTTCAGAACCTCCAGGATGGCGCGCAGCAGCTCGTAGTTGCCGGTCACGCGCGTCTTGTAGTCCTTGAGCATGTGCTGCTCGACCAGCAGGCTCGGACGGCTCTGCGTGACCATGTAGCCGGTCGAGAAGCGCGGCGGGTCCTGGCTGACCGAGAGCCCGAGCCGCGGGTTCGCCTCCCCCACGCCCACATACTCGCCGATGACGTGCCCGGAGTCCGAGACCGACTTCTCGATGTACGGCTTGAGCTGCTGCTCCAGCCACTCGGCGGTCGCCGCAGGCATGTCGGGGCCGACGTCGATGGCGTACGTCGTGTCGTACTGGTAGTCGGCGCCGTCGGTCACGTGGTCGTCGACGAAGAAGTCGGGCAGCCAGCGCTGGAACAGCTGCAGGAAGGCCCGCGTCTCGGGCGCGTCGGCCTTCAGGTAATCGCGGTTGAGGTTCAGGTTCTGCGACTGCGTGCGCCAGCCCATCTCGGCCGGGCCGTTCTGGTTGATGCGGTTGTACGCGCCGAAGCGCTCGTGCCCGTCGGCGTTGTAGATGGGGATGATCAGCACCACCACGTTGTCGAGCAGCTTCGCCTGGGACTTGGTGACGACCATCTCGCGCAGGAGCGCGAGGCAGGCGTCCTTGCCGTCCATCTCGCCGGCGTGGATGGCGTTCTGGATCAGGATGGTCGCGCGCCCCGACTTGCGCACGCGCTCCGGATCGAACACGCCGTCCTTCGAGACGATCGCGACCCACAGGTCGCGGCCTTCCGGCGTCTTGCCGAAGGTGTCGAGCTTGACCTGCCTGGGCGCGGCGGCGGCCACGCGCTTCACGTAGGCCATGGTCTCGTCGTAGCGCGGCGTGGTGCCATAGTCCGCCTTCTCGGCCGGCGTCTCCCAGCCGTCGGCGGCGGCGGTGGTGTCCTTCACCTTCTGGCTGGCGGGCGGTTGTTGCGCGCAGGCGCAGGCGGAGAGCAGCAATAGCAGCAGTGCTTTCTTCACAGGTCGCTCCTGGATCTTACTGTTCCGCGCCGCGGTCGGCGTGGGCGGCGGCCGCCAGGCGCGCGCGCGGTTTCCGGGCGCGGCGCACCAAGAGCACCGTGACGTGCGCGATGGCGGCGTTGTCGGTGCCCATGCCTTCCGGCGTCTTGGCCTTGATCCCCACGCAGTTCGGCTCGATGCGCAACAGCGCGGCCACGCGCGCCTGGATCTTCTTGGCGTGCGGCGAGAGCTTGGGTTCGGCCAGGATGAGCGTGGAATCCACGTTCGCGATGCTGTAGCCGGCGCGGCGCACCTGCTCCATCGCCGCCCGCAGGAAGACCACCGAGTCGGCGCCCTTCCAGCGCGCATCGTCGGACGGGAAATAGGTCCCGATGTCGCCGGCGGCGATGGCGCCCAGCAGCGCGTCGGTCAGCGCGTGCAGCAGCACGTCGCCGTCGGAGTGCCCCGCCAGCCCCTTGCCGTGCGGCAGTTCCACGCCGCCGATCTTCAGCGGAATGCCCTTCTTGAACTCGTGTGAGTCCCAGCCGTAGCCGATGCGCATTTAAACCCCTACCGCGGAGGAACGCGGATGAACGCGGATCCTTTTCCTTTCATTCGAGAAAGCGATGCGCTTGAACTCAGGACGCGGCCCGAAGTTCAGCAGCAGGCCGACCTCGATCTCCGTCGCCCTCAAGTAGTTGTAGAGCTGTGCTTCGTGGCTCTTCTCCAGGTGCTGAACTGCTTTTAGCTCGATAAGCACCTTGCCTCCACCAGGATGTCTGCGCGGAACTGCCCCACATCTTGACCGCGGAAAAACACCGGCACCGGCACTTCGAAGCTGCAACTCAACCCAGCCTGCTGCAACGCGATCAGGAAGGAATTCCGGTACACGGATTCGAGGAACCCATGGCCGAGCTCGTTATAGACCTCGTAGAAGAGCCCGATGACCTTCTCCGTGAGCTCACGGTGCAGCAGCGGGATTTCAGAAATATTTTTATCCGCGTTCATCCGCGTTCATCCGCGGTAAGGTTTTCGCTTCTTCATCCGGTCAAGCTTGCCCGCCGCCTGTCCTCCTGCGCCACGAAGAACTCCGCCAGCTCCAGGTCGTCAGGCGTGGTGATCTTGATGTTCTTGGGCGAGCCCATCACGACGGCGACGTCGTGACCCATGCGCTCGACCAGCGAGGCCTCGTCGGTCCCGAGGAACCCTTCCGCCTGCGCGTCGTCGAAGGCCTTCTTCAGCACGTCGTAGCGGAAGCCCTGCGGCGTCTGCGCCTGCACCACGCGCTCGCGTGGGATGGTGGACGCGACGATGGCGCCCTCCGCGGTCCGGTCCACCTGCTTGATGGTGTCCACCGCGGGGACGCCCGCGATGACCGCGCCGTGCTTCTGCGCGCCCGCGATCACGCTGGCGATGATCTCGTTGTCGACGAAGGGCCGCACGGCGTCGTGCACCAGCACGATGTCGTCGGCCGCAGCCTTCACCTTGGCGAGCGCGTTCGCGACCGACTGCTGGCGATGCTCGCCGCCCTCGACGATCTGCACGCGCTTGCCGCCCGCCGGCTTCAGCTCTTTCTCCAGCTGCGCCTTGAACTGCTCGGCCTCGGGCTTGCGCAGCGCGAGGAAGATCTCCGCGACCTGCGGCGATAGCAGGAACTTGCGCAGCGTATGCACCAGGATGGGCACTCCGCCCAGCTCGACGAACTGCTTGGTGGGCAGGGGCGCCTTCTTGCCCGGCGCCTTCTTGTCTTTCCTGGCAGCGGCCGCCGACATGCGCGTGCCCAGTCCCGCCGCCGGAATGATGACGATGACCTTCATGAGGGGCGAAAAGTATACACCTCAGCCTGCCTGTGGCCGGTTGACCGGGCGGCCGGCTTGTCCTAACATCCGCGAACCATGCGAGCGGTGCGATGAACTTGCAGACGCTTGGCCGCTACCGCATCCTCGAACAGATCGGCGCGGGCGGGATGGGCGTAGTCTACCGCGCACACGACGACCGGCTCGACCGCGACGTCGCCCTCAAGGTCCTGCCGCCCGGCATGCTCGCCGACGAGAGCAGCCGCCGCCGTTTCCGCAACGAGGCCCTCACGCTCTCCCGCCTCAGCCATCCCAACATCGCCACCGTCTTCGACTTCGATAGCGACGCCGGCGTGGACTTCCTCGTCACCGAGCTGATCCCCGGCATCACGCTCGACGCGCAGCTCGAAGCGGGCCCGCTGCGCGAAAAGCAGCTCCTCGAGCTCGGCGGGCAGCTCATGGAGGGCCTCGCGGCGGCGCATGCCGAGGGCGTCATCCATCGGGACCTGAAGCCGGGGAACCTGCGCGTCACGCCCGATGGCCGCCTCAAGATCCTGGATTTTGGCCTCGCGCGCCTGCTGCAGCCCTCGCCCGCCTCGGCGACCGAGAGCATGACGAGCGCCGGCGGCATCGCCGGCACGCTGCCCTACATGGCACCTGAGCAGCTGCGCGGCGAGCCCGCCGACGAGCGCAGCGACCTCTGGGCCGCCGGCGCCGTGCTCTACGAGCTCGCCACTGGAAAGCGGGCCTTCCCGCAGGTGAGCACGCCCATGCTGACGGACGCGATCCTCCGCCAGCCTCCGGTCCCGCCGCGGGCGCTCAACGGGAACCTGCCGCCCGAGATGGAACACATCATCGGCAAGGCGCTGGAGAAAGACCCCGACCATCGCTACCAATCCGCCAGGGAGATGGCCGTCGACCTGCGCCGGTTGAGCGCCGGCCGGTCGTCCTTCGCCGCCTTGCAGGCTCCCGCGAGGCCGCGGCGCGGCCGCGCGCTCCTCTGGGCGGCGTCCGCGCTGCTGCTCGCACTCGCTGCTCTCGGCACTTATGCCTGGACGCGCAAAGGCTCGCCGCCGCCCGGAACGGCGGCGCGCATCGAATCCCTCGCCGTGCTCCCGCTGGCGAATCTCTCCGGCGATCCACAACAGGAGTATTTCGCCGACGGCATGACGGAGGAGATGACTTCGCGCCTGGCCCAGATCAGCGCGCTGCGCGTCATCTCGCGGACCTCCGTGATGCAGTACAAGGGCACGCGCAAGCCGCTGCCCGAGATCGCGCGCGAGCTCAACGTGGACGCCGTGGTGGAGGGCTCGGTGCTTCGCTCCGGGGATCGCGTCCGCATCACCGCCCAGCTCATCGACGCTCGCAATGACCGACACCTGTGGTCGCAGAGCTACGAGCGCGACCTCAAGGACGTGCTCGCCCTGCAGAACGACGTGGCGCGCGCGGTCGCGGGCAAGGTCCGCGTCGTGCTCACCCCCGAGGAGGATTCCCGCCTCAATGCCGCCGCCGGAGTGAAGCCCGAAGCCTACGAGCTGTACTTGCGCGCGCGCAGCACCTACCGTATGCCGCCCAACCCGGAGTGGCGCGTCGGCACGCAACTGGCCGAGCGCGCGGTCGCCCTCGACCCGCAGTTCGCGCAAGGGCAGGCATTCCTGGCGTCGTGTTACGCCGGCAATGGCTTCATCGGAGTGAACGAGCGCGAGATGGACGCGAAGGCCGAGGCGGCGGTCGAGCGCGCCATCGCTCTGGACCCCGACCTGCCCGATGCCTACATCGCCGAGAGCATCCGCCTCTGGACGCGCCTGCACGGCTTTCCGCACGAAGCCGCCGCGCGCGCGGTGCACCACGGCCTCAAGCTCAACCCGAATTCGTCGCAAGGCCACAGCATCCTGGGACAGCTCTACAACCACGTTGGCTTGTTCGACGAGGCGGAGCGCGAACTGGAGAAGGCGCTCTCTCTCGATCCGAACAATGCTGGGGCCTACTACCGGATCCCACGCAACCTGCTTTACCAGCAGCGTTTCGAGGCAGCCGTGAAGGCGTTCCGCAACCCCCCGCCCGCCACCGCTACCCGCACCGACATGCGGCTGCAGGAGAACTACCAGCTGGGGATCGCGCTGCTGGCCCTGGGAAGAAAGGATGAGGCGCTCGCCCTGGTGCGGAAGCACATCGACCAGGATCCGCAGGGCGATTACGCCAGCGTTTACGCGGTGGTGGCCGCCGCTGACCACGACCGCAAGACCGCGCTCGAGCAGATCCGGATCGCGATCCAGCGCGGCGGGGAAAGCTCGCACTTCCACCACGCTGCCTACCACATCGCCATGGCTTACGCCCTCCTGGGAGAGAAGAAGCTGGCGGTGGATTGGATCCGCAAGACCGCGGACCTCGGCATGCCGGCGTACCCGCTGTTCCGCAACGATCCGAACTTCAAGCCGCTGCAGGGCGACCCGGCCTACGAGAAGCTCATGGCCGAACTCCAGGCGCAGAACGCGCGCTTCAAGCTGACGCTGTGATCACTCGCTCGCGGGCCGCTCGATGATGACCGGCTGCGGCTTCGCCGCGGCCTGGTGCTTGCCCGAGGAGTCCGCCGCCGGAGGCGCCGGCCGGGGCGGCAGCCCGCTCTCCGCGAACTTCCCGAAGATCATCTTGCCGGCGGTGGTCTGCAGCACCGACGTCACCGAGATGTCCACGTTCTTGCCGATCATCTTGCGCGCGTTGTCGACCACCACCATGGTGCCGTCGTCCAGGTAGGCCACGCCCTGGTTGTACTCCTTGCCTTCCTTGAGGATGAACACCTTCATCGCCTCGCCCGGCAACACGATGGGCTTGAGCGCGTTGGCCAGCTCGTTGATGTTCAGCACCTCGACGCCGTGCAGCTGCGCCACCTTGTTCAGGTTGAAGTCGTTGGTCACGACCTTGCCGTCGTAGGCCTTCGCCAGCTCGATCAGCTTCATGTCCACTTCGCGCACGGTCGGAAAGTCGTCCTCGACGATCTGGATGTCGAGGTGGGCGATCTTCTGGATGCGCTGCAGGATGTCGAGCCCGCGCCGCCCGCGGTTGCGCTTGAGGGAGTCAGCCGAGTCGGCGACGAGTTGCAGCTCGCGCAGCACGAACTGCGGGATCACGATCACGCCGTCGAGGAAGCCGGTCTCCGCGATGTCCGCGATGCGCCCGTCGATGATCACGCTGGTATCCAATATCTTGTAGCTCCGCTTCCCCTGCTTCTCGCCGCCGAACACCCCGCCCAGCGCCGAGAGGTTCAGCAGGTCGCCCTTGTTCGCGCCCACGATCAGCCCCACGTAGGCCATCAGCAGCATCACCAGGAGCTGGAGGAAGCTGCGGGTGTGGCCGGGGTCGACCGCGCTGCCGATGACCAGCGAGAACAGGTAGGCGCCGAAGATGCCGGTGATCGAGCCGATGACCGCGCCGATCAGCCGCTTCAGGCTGACCGTCCGCAGCCGCCACTCGAACAGCACGACCGTAGCGCCGATGAAGGCGCCGGCGCCCGCAGCGGCCAGGCGAGGGAATTGGTCCAGACCGAAAGGTTGCAGGAAGTAGCAGACCGTGGCCAGGACGACGATGAAGACGAAACGAATGAGGACCAGATCCATGACGGACCTCCACCGGGCAGGCGCGATTCGCTGAAAAGCTATGGGGCCGACTGCGTATGGCAAAGCCAGCGCGCGCGAAGCCCGAACTGCGTTAACGCGGAGCGGGTATGAAGTATGAAATGCTGCTCCGCCCCCGGCTCGTCGCCGGGGACTCCGGAAACGAGGGAAGTATATACCTCATGCGCGAGGCCGGCGGGCGCAAGCACGCCTGGGCAACGGTTATCGCAACAGTAAACACAGAACCGTATGAGTTAATTGCCAAGACAACGGTCAGGCCGCATCTTCATAGCAGGCACACGAAGAAGTGCCGCAAGTGTTCGGCCCTGGTAGATGAGCGGTTGTAGTAAGAGAGACCCGGCGCAAAATTCTCGGGGGAGAAGCCGCGCCGGGTTTTTCATTTGCCGCGCCGGGGGCGCGGCAAATCAGCAATAAGCAATCAGCGATTAGCAATAAGCAAGGGCCTTCCACCCGCATGGACACCCGGTTCATCCTTTGAGCCCCTGTTCCGCCCTGACCACCTCGGAGTGCAGGTTCCTGCTAATCGCTAATTGCTTATCGCTTATCGCTTCTAGTACAACGTTCCCGCCATGAAGCGCCCCCGCCTTCTCGCACTGCTGCTCGTCTTCGCCCTGCCCGCCTTCGCCAAGTACATCCCCGACCCGATCGTGAAGTACAAGATCGACGCGCGGCTGGACCCCAAGGCCAGGACCGTCAAGGGGCACGAGGTCATCGTGTGGCGCAACCATACGAGCGATTCCATCCCCGACCTCCAGTTCCACACCTACCTCAACGCCTTCAAGAACAACTATTCGACCTTCATGCGCGAAGGCGGCGCCTCCAGCCGCCGCGTGCGCTTCGGCAAGGGCGACGACGCCTGGGGCTACATCCAGATCCATTCCATCAAGGTCGACGGCCAGGACCTGACCGCGCAGCTGCGCTACATCCAGCCCGATGACGGCAACCCGCTCGACCAGACCGTCGCGCAGGTCCTGCTGCCCAAGCCCATCCCCGCGAACGGCTCCGTGACCATCGAGATCGAGTGGACCTCGAAGATGCCGCGCCTGTTCGCGCGCACCGGCTTCCACGACAACTTCTTCATGGTGGTGCAGTGGTTCCCCAAGCCCGGCGTCTACGAGGCCGCCGGCGAGCGCCATCGCGTCAAGGGCGGCTGGAACTGCCGCCAGTTCCACACTTCCACCGAGTTCTTCGCCGACTACGGCAGCTACGACGTGAACCTCACCATCCCGTCGGATTTCGAGCTGGCCGCGACCGGCACGGAGCGCTCGAAGAAAGACAACGGCGACGGCACCACCACCTACAACCACTACCAGGAAGACGTCTTCGACTTCGCCTGGACCACCCAGCCGAAGTCCCAGGTGATGAAGATCGTCCGCATGTTCAAGGCGAGCGAGCGGGTCACGCCGGCCGAGCTCCAGGAATGGGCGCGGAAGACCGGCGCCCCGCTCGACCAGATGCCGCTCCAGGACGTGCAGGTCACACTGTTCATCCAGCGTGAGCACTCCGACCAGGTCGAGCGGCACTTCCGCGCCGCCTTCGCCGGCATCAAGTGGTTCGGCCTGATGTACGGCAAGTACCCGTTCGACGTGCTCTCGGTCATCGACCCGCCGCCTTTCCAGGGCGATGGCGCCGGCGGCATGGAGTATCCGACGCTCATCACCGCGGGCACCGACTACTGGGCGGCGAAGCACCGGCTCGACCCCGAGGGCGTGATCGTCCACGAGTTCGGCCACCAGTTCTGGTTCCACCTCGTCGGCAACAACGAGTTCGAGGAGGCGTGGCTCGACGAAGGCTTCAACTCCTACTCCACCGGCAAGGTGCTGGAGATGGAGTACGGCGCCAACCAGAGCTACGAAGAGCTGTTCGGCGTGCCGGTGCCGGCGGCCATCTGGACCACGCTGCCGGTCCCGCGCTATCCGTGGTTCGGCATGATGCGCGACACCAGCAGCTGGGACGGCTTCTGGGCCGAGCCCGGCGACCCCTACATCGGCCTTGGGCAGTACTGGGAGTGGGTGCCGCGCCTGCAGCGCGACGGCCGCATCGAGAGCTACTTCGCCAACGCCAAGACCGACGCCATGGAGCGCTACGCCTGGCTCGACATGAACCGCGCCAGCTACGGCACGCAGGCCTACTCCAAGCCGGAGCTCACGCTGCGCACGCTCGAGAACCTGCTCGGGCCGCAGTGGCCGCGCATCATCCGGACGTATCACCAGCGCTGGCGCTTCAAGCATCCCGACGCGCAGGACTTCATCGCGACCGTCGACGAGCTCTCCGGCGGGCGCAACCTCAAGTGGTTCTTCGACCAGACGCTCTACGGCACCAACACGCTGAACTACTCGGTGTCGTTCACGAATGACCCCGCGCCGAAGAAGGAGGGCCTCTTCGACCAGGGCGGCCAGCCCAAACTCGCGGAAGACAAGAGCAAGGAGAGCGAGCGCCCGAACGAGTCTGAAGTCCTCGTGCGGCGCGTGGGCGAGATGGCCTTCCCCGCCGTCATCCGCGTGAAGTTCGAGGACGGCAGCGAGGTCCGCGAGCTCTGGCCGGTGACCGATCCCGGACTTCCCGCCGCGGGCGCGCCCGAAGGCGCCAACCAGTACCGCTGGAAGAAGTTCAAGTACGCCAAGAAGGTAGCGCTGGCGGAGGTGGACCCGGACCACGCGTGGAACCTCGAGGTGGCGCGCACCGACAACAGCTTCCAGGCCCAGCCCAACAAGCTCGCCGCGGACAAGTGGTACCTGCGCTGGGTGGTGTGGATCCAGAACGTGCTGATGGGCTTTTCTTATTTCTCTTAACGGGTGGCTTTTCTTTAACGGGTAGGCGCCGGCGACTCGCCGGCGCAAGGATGAAGGAATGAAGGCATCGCAAGCACTCCGCGCCGGGCTCGCCGCCGCCGCGCGCAATCCGTGGATGGTGTGGATCTTCTTCGGCGCGAACCTGCTGCTGGCCGCCGCACTCGCCGCGCCCATGCACTCGGCGCTCGGCGACTACCTGGGGAACAGCGCGCGCGGACAGGAGCTGGTGCAGGGCTTCAGCGCGCAGTGGCTGGCCGAGTTCACGCTGCTCAACGCCGTCTTCCTCAAGGGTTTCACCAACGCCATCGTGTACGCGGCCGTCGTGTTCCTGGTGCTGAACACCGCGCTCTCCGCCGGCGCCTTCGAGGTGTTCTACCGCGGCGCGGGCGCCACCGCCCACGCCTTCGGACGCGGCATGGGACGCTTCTCCGGCCGCTTCTTCCGCCTCATGGCGCTCGCGACCGTCTTCTACTTCGCCGTCTTCTGGTTGTTCAACTACGCGGTCGCGAAAGCCGTGAGGGCGCCCTTCGAAGGCGGCGTGCACGAGGCGCCCGCGTTCTACCTGAACTGGCTGCGCTGGCTGCTGTTCTTCTTCTGCGTGAGCGCGGTCAACGCGCTGGTGGACTACGCCAAGGCCGACCTGGTCGCCGACGACCACGCTTCCGTGCTCGCGGCGCTCGGCCACGCCGGCGGCTTCCTGCTGCGCCGTTTCTGGCGGGTGATGGCGATCTACGTCGGCCTGGCGCTGCTGTCGGCGCTCGCCGTGCTCGCCTACGCCACCTTCGCGCGCTTCTTCCCGCAAGGCTCCGCGCTCACCATCTTCGTGTGGTTCCTGGCGGCGCAGGCGTTCCTGTGGCTGCGCTGGCTGCTGCGCCTCGCGCAGTACGCCGCCGCCACGGCCTACTACGGACGCGTGCCGGCGGCGACGGCGGAATCCGTGGCGGCGTCATCCTGAGGCCGCCGCGGCGGGCGAAGGATCTCATCGCCTGGGATGCTTCGCGCGGACGCGCTCAGCATGACACCTAGCGCGGCTTGATGTGCGGGCTTTGCGGCGGGTTCTTCTGCCCGCTGGACGGCGCCTTCTGCTGCGTCACTCCACCCGAGCCCGGCTTCGCCTTCTCCACCACGATGTTGAACGCGATGGGCAACGTCTTGGGCGGGAAGCAGGCCTTGTCGTTGCACGCCTGGTACTTCAGCTCGCCGTGCACGGTGTAGGGGCCGGTGGTCGCCGAGCGCGACGCGCTCAACTGCGCCTTGATCTTGAAGTCGCCGGTGTAGACGCTCAGCTTCTCCTTCGAGAACGAGAGCTCCAGCTCCTCCGCCGGGGGATACTCCAGCTTCCCGACCGCGATGTCGGTCGGCGGCATGAAGCGGAGCTTCGTGGGGATGAGGAACTCCGACTTCGGCTTGTCGGAGTTGATGTGCATCCCCGGGTTCACGCGGAAGTCGAACTCGACGACCGCGGGGCGCCCCGCGGCCACGCTCACCTTCGCCGGCGGCGCGTACTTCACGTAGTGCTCGCTGGGCGCGAGCTGCGCGCTCGCCAGCGCCGCGAACAACAGGATGGTCCCCAGTCTCTTCATGGCTTGGTCTCGAGCGCCTGCTTGATGTGGTCCTCGATCTCGCTCTTGCTGACCAGGCCCACGACCTTGTCGAGCATCTTGCCGTCGCGCCCGATGTACACCGTGGTCGGCATGAGCTGTGCGCCGTACACGTCCATCACCGCGTTCTTCCCTTGCAGGATGGGGTAGTTCACGCCCATCGAGTTGGCGAACTTCATGATGGCTTCCTTGCCGGCGTCGTCCTGCGCGATGCCCACGACCTCGAGCCCCTGCGCGCCGTACTGCTTCTTCATCTCCACCAGCCACGGCATCTCGACCTTGCAGGGCTCGCACCACGTCGCCCAAAAGCTGAGAACCACGGCCTTGCCCTTCAAGTCGGAGAGCTTCAGCTTCGTTCCGTCGGCGGCGCTCAGGGTCTCGAGCTCGAAATCAGGCGCGGCGATCCCCTTCACCTGGCTGGGGATGGGCTGCACGCCCTCCGCGAGACCGGCGGCCGACTTGCTCGCCATGCGGCGCCCGAGCACCAGCATGCCGGTGATGGTCAGGACTACGACCAGGATGACGATGGCGTTGCGTCTCAGAGGAATCTCTCCTGTAGCGCGCGGAAGAACGGCACCTTGTTGAGCCACACGTTCAGCAGCGCGAATTTACCGTAGAACACCAGCACGCCCAGCGCGATCAGCAGCACGCCGCTGGCGACCTCGACCTTGTGCAGGTGCTGCCGGAACTTTCCGTAAAAGTGCATGAACCAGTCCACCGCCAGCGCGGTGATCAGGAACGGGATGGCCAGCCCGAGCGAGTACACGCCCAGCAGCGCCACGCCCTTCAGCAGCGTCGACTGCTCGGCGGCGAACTTGAGCACCGCCGCCAGGATCGGGCCGATGCACGGGCTCCAGCCGAACGCGAACGCGAATCCCAGCAGGAACGACCCCATGGGCGAGGGCTCGTGCTTCAGCCCGTGCAGCCGCGTGTCGCGGTAGAGGAACGGGATCTTGAGGATGCCGGTCAGGTGCAGCCCGAACAGGATGATGACCACGCCGGCGACGTAGAGGATCCACTCGCGATACTTGCCGAGGATCTGCCCGATGCCCGTCGCGGTCGCCCCGAACGCCATGAACACCACGCTGAATCCGAGCACGAAGAGCATGGCGTGCAGCAGGACCTTCTTCCTCTCTGCCTTGTCGCCCGCCTGCAGCTCCTCGACGCTCACGCCCGAGATGAGCGAGACGTATCCCGGCACCAGCGGCAGCACGCAGGGCGAGAGGAACGACAGCACCCCGGCGAGGAATGCCGCGATCGGCAGTGGCAGGCTGGACATGGGTCTACTCTCTCTATTCTAACAACCCCAACGGCGGCACATCGGGTCCGGAGGTCCACTCCATAGATTCATCGCCGGCCCCGACCGTTACGTTCTTTCTCTGTGCGTCTGTGTCGGTGTGGTAGGTGTTCCACCCTGAGGAAAAATATTTACTCATCCCGCAATTGCGTCCGCGGAAGTCTCACGCTATGCTGCGCAACAGTTCCTAGCCCATGGCAAACTTCTTCGAGCCGCCTCGTTACATCGCGCTGGAAGGTCCCATCCGAGTCGGCAAGAGCACCCTGGCCAGGATCATCGCGGAGCGCCTCAACGCGCAGCGCGTCACCGAACCGGAAGACAACCCCTTCCTCGGCGCGTTCTACGACGGCGAGCCGGGCGCGGCCTTCCAGGCGCAGTTCGAGTTCCTGATCAAGCGCTTCGAGCAGTTGAAGGCGCTGGACGTCTCCGCCAACGCCAACAAGCGCTTCGTTGCCGATTACATCTTCGAAAAAGACAAGCTGTTCGCTTACATCAACCTCTCGGACGCGGAGATCGAGATCTACAACCGCTACTATGACCTGTTCCGGGCGCAGGTGCCCACGCCGGACCTGGTGATCTACCTGCAGGCCTCGCCGGAGGTGCTGAAGAAGCGGCTGGCGAAGAAGAACGCGCCGGGCGAGGCGGCCATCAGCGAGGACTACATCGAGCAGGTGCACAAGGCGTACGAACACTTCTTCTTCCACTACTCCGCCAGCGACCTGCTGGTGGTGAACACCAACGACATCGACTTTGTGGAGCGCAGCGACGACCTCCAGGAGCTACTGCGCCGGCTGAACGAGCCCATCAAGGGCACGCAGTACTACCTGCCGCTGGGCGGGGAGACCGCGGCGAGTGCGGGGTAAGTCAAGAGCCCAACGCGGATTGGACGGATGAAACGGATGAACGCGAATCAAGCCTTAAGGGTTTATCCGTGGCGATCCGTCTCATCTGTGTCATCCGCGTTGAGGTTTTAGGTTTTTGGGTCTAGAATCCCTCTGCCTGCATCTCATCAGGCGGACAGGCTGTAGCCGGAGTATCCGGAGCGGCACTGGAGGCACAATGAGCGTCACCACTCTTCGACCGGACGAGAATCAACCCCGTCCGAAGGTCACCACCAGCACAAT
>DATIBR010000126.1 GCA_035457425.1 Terriglobales bacterium | reverse complement strand
AGCGGGGCGAGCAGGTCGAGCGCCTGCGCGGCGGCGAGCGCCTCGATGGCCAGCACGCTGGTGGTGTTCTTCAGGACCTGGCGAAGCTTGAGGGCGGCGCCCATCCCCATGGAGACGTAGTCCTCTTTATTGCCCGACGTGGTGATGGAATCGACCGAGGCGGGATGCGCGAGCACCTTGTTCTCGCTGACGAGCGCGGCGGCGGTGACCTGGGCCATCATGAAGCCGGAGTTCAGGCCGGCGGGCTCGGGCGCGAGGAACGGCGGCAGGCCTTCGCTGAGCGCGGGGTTCACCAGGCGCTCGAGGCGGCGCTCGGAGATGCCGGCGAGCGCGGCGAGCGCGATGGCGAGAAAGTCGAGCGCGAAGGCCAGCGGCTCGCCGTGGAAGTTGCCGCCGCTCAGGATCACTCCCTCAGGGGCTGAAGCGCCGTCCTTAGGGGCGGGCTGGACGGCGGCGCTGAAGCGCCGCTCCTCCGAGATCTTTTCATCCCGGCGCGCTGCGACAAAGACGAGCGGGTTGTCGACGGCGGAGTTCATCTCGATGGCGAAGACCTCGCGGGCGTGCGTAAGCGCGTCGCGGACGGCTCCGTGCACCTGCGGCATGCAGCGCAGCGAGTAGGCGTCCTGGACGCGCGCGCAGTCGCGGTGCGATTCGCGGATCTGCGAGCCGGCGAGCAGCTTCCTCAAGTTCTCGGCGGTGCGGAGCTGGCCGGGATGCGGGCGGGCGCGGTGGATGCGCTCGTCGAAGGCCGCGTCGGTGCCCTTGAGCGCGTCGAGCGACATGGCGCCGACGACGTCGGCGGAGTCGGCCAGGGTCTCGGCGGCAAGCAGCGCGAGCGCGCCGACGGCGAGTATGCCCTGCGTGCCGTTGATGAGCGAGATGGCTTCCTTGGCTTCGAGCGTGAGCGTCTTCACGCCGGCGGCCTGCATCGCGTCGGCGGCGGGCTGGCGTTTTCCCTCGAAGACCGCCTCGCCTTCGCCCATCAGCACGATGCCCAGGTGCGCGAGCGGCGCGAGGTCGCCGGAAGCTCCGACCGAGCCCTGCGACGGGACGACGGGATGCACGCCGCGGTTGAGCATCTCGCAGAAGGTGTCGATGACCTGCGGGCGGACGCCGGAGCAGCCCTTGGCGAGCGAGTTGGCGCGCAAGAGCATCATGGCGCGCACTTCCGGCTCGGCGAGCGGCTCGCCCACGCCGACGCAGTGCGAGCGCATGAGGTTGAGCTGGAGCTGGCGGATCTGGTCGGCGGGGATGCGGACGTCGCTCAGCTTGCCGACGCCGGTGTTGACGGCGTAGGCGACCCGGTCGCCGGCGAGCAGGTCTTCGACCACGCCGCGGGCGCGCTCGACCGCTTCGCGCGCGTCGGGGGCGAGCAGCACGGCGCGGCGCTCGTAGACGACTTCGCGCAGCGCGTCGAAGGTGAGGGAATCGCCGTCGATGTGGAGGGCTTTCATCGGGGGATCGCCGTGATCCGGTGATCTGGTGATCGGCTCGAGCGATTGTAATTACAAATTACAAATTACCAATTGCAAATCAGGAATGCCGGCCGGCCGCCTTGGCGAACGCCGCCAGATACTTTTCCGGCAGCTGCGTCTTCTGGAACTTCGAATCCACCACGATGTGCGTGGTCTCGCCTTCGGCGAGCAGAGTGCCGTCGTCAGCGCGCAGGATCTCGTAGCTGAAGTGCAGCAGCGACTCGCGCATGTTCTTGAGCTGCGTGCGGACGAGGATCTCGTCGTCGTAGCGCGCGGGCGCCTTGTAGCGCAGCTTCACGTCGACGACGGCGATGTGGCAGTCGTCCTGCTCCTCCATGTCGCGGTAGCGGAAGCCGAGCGAGCGCAGCAGCTCGACGCGGCCGACCTCGAACCAGATGATGAAGTTCGAGTGGTAGACCACGCCCATCTGGTCGGTCTCGGCGTAGCGCACTCGGAATCTTGTCTCGCCAACCATTACTCTTCACCACGGAGACACGGAGGCACGGAGAAGACCGGAAGAAAAAGAACCCCTCCGTGTCTCAGTACCTCCGTGGTGAACACTACTTTCCGGTCCATTTGGGTTTTCTTTTTTCCAGGAACGAGCTGACGCCTTCGCGGAAGTCCTGCGTGGTGCGGATGCGCGCGTTGTCCTCGACGGCCTGGGCGATCTGCTGGTCGAGCGCGGGCGCGAGGAAGCCGTTGATGAGCTTCTTGGTCAGGCGCACGGACGACGGGCTGTTCTCGAGCAGCGTGTTGGCGAGCGCTTCGGCGCGCGCGATGAGCTGGTCGGGCGCGACCACTTCGTTGACCAGGCCGTAGCGGTGGGCTTCGGCGGCGTCGAACAGGCGGCCGGTCATCAGCAGGTCGCGCGCGACCTTGTGGCCGACCTGCCAGACCAGGATGGACGAGACGATAGCGGGGACGAAACCGATGCGGACCTCGGTGTAGCCGAACTTGGCTTCCGGAACGGCGAGGGTGAAGTCGCACATGGTGGCGATGCCGGTGCCGCCGGCGATGGCCGCGCCGTTGACCGCCGCGATGGTAGGCTTGGGGAAGTCGTAGATGCGGCGGAACAGGCGCGCCATGGTAGCCGAGTCCTTGACGTTCTCCTCGTGCGACTTGCCGAGCAGTTCCTTGAGCTCGTCGAGATCGAGTCCGGCGCAGAACGCCTTGCCGGCGCCGGTGACGATGAGGATCTGCGACTCGGACTTCTCGACCACGTCGAGCGCCGCCATGAGGTCGGCGATGAGCTGGAAGCTGACGGCGTTGCGCTTGTCCGGGCGGTTGAGCGTGAGGCGCGCGATCGGGCCGGAGGAGTCGAGCAGGAGCGTTTTGTAGTCAGAACTCAGTGTCTTACCTCCATCGCGTACTTGTTGCCGATGTCGAGGGACATCTTGGAGACCGCGGAGAGGGGCTTGGCGACGGGCGACGCTTCGCCGCGCTGCGCGAGCGCCTCGATCACGACCTCGGTGGGGATGTTGCCGACCAGCATGTCCTGCGCGAAGGGGCAGCCGCCGAGGCCGGCGAGCGCGGAGTCGAAGCGGCGGATGCCGGCGTCGTAGGCGGCGAGGATCTTTGCCGGCGCCTGCTCGACGCGGCTGTGCAGGTGCACGCCGACTTCGACATGGTCGTAGCGCAGCGCGACCGGCTCGCAAAGCGCCTTGATCTGGTCGGGCGTGGCGAGGCCGACGGTGTCGGCGAGCGAGATCATCTCGATGCCCATGTCGGCGATGATGCCGACCGCCTCGGTGACTTCGTCGATGTTCCACATGTCGCCGTAGGGGTTGCCGAACGCCATGGAGACGTAGGCGACGACCTCGAGGGCGGCTTCGTCGCACATCTTCTTGATCTTCTCGAGCTCGTCGACTGCGAGCTCGAGCGACTGCTTCTGGTTGCGCTCGAGGAAGGTCGGCGAGACGGAGTAGGGAAAACCGAGCGTGCGGACGGCTTCCGAGTTGATGGCGCGCTCCGCGCCTTTCTCGTTGACGACGATGCCGATGAGCTCGACGTCGTCGGGCGGGTCGAGCTGCAGCAGGACGTCTTCGGAGTCGGCCATCTGCGGCACGGCCTTGGGCGAGACGAACGAGACCGCGTCGATGTGCTTAAAGCCGGCGCCGATGAGCGCGCGCAGGTACGCGACCTTGATGTCGGTCGGGATCTGGCCTTTTAATCCTTGCCAGGCGTCGCGCGGACACTCGATCAATTTGACTGCCATCGGTTTCGTCTTCACCGACAAGCAATAAGCGACAAGCAATAAGCCAGACCAAGGGGCTTATCGCTCATTGCTTATCGCATATCGCCGATTCCTCATGACTCACGTCTGTAACACGCCAACCTTGAACTCTCTCACTTCCGGATTCAGCGCGGCGGCTTCCAGCGCCATGGTAATCGCTTCGCGGGTCTGGAGCGGGTCGATGATCTTGTCGATCCACAGGCGCGCGGCGCCGTAGCGCGGGTCCATCTGCTCGTCGTAGGTGGCTTTCACTTCGTCGAAGAGCTTCTTCTTGTCGTCGTCGCTCAGCTTCTTGCCGCCGCGTTCCAGCTGCTTGACCTTGATCTCGACCAGCGTGCCGGCGGCGGAGGCGCCCGACATCACCGCGTACCTCGCCGTGGGCCACGCGAAGACGAAGCGCGGGTCGTAGGCCTTACCGCACATGGCGTAGTGGCCGGCGCCGAAGGAACCGCCGACGATGATGGCGATCTTCGGGACGACGGAGTTCGAGACGGCGTTCACCATCTTGGCGCCGGCGCGGATGATGCCACTCCACTCGGCGTCGCGCCCGACCATGAAGCCGTTGACGTCGTGCAGGAAGACGAGCGGCACGAGGTTCTGGTTGCAGTCCATGATGAAGCGCGCGGCCTTCTCGGCGGATTCGGTGTAGATGACGCCGCCGAACTCGACGCGCTTCGCGCCCGAGCGGTCGACCTGGTGCACGTGCTTCTTCTGGTTGGCGACGATGCCGACGGCGAAGCCGCCGATACGCGCATATCCGCAGAGCACGGTCTCGCCGTACTCGGGCTTGTACTCGTCGAAGCGCGAGCCGTCCACGATGCGCGCGATGATCTCCTTCATGTCGTACTGGCGCGAGGGGTCGCCGTCGAAGACGCCGTAGATCTCCTCGGCCGGATACGCGGGCGCTTCGGGCTTCTTGCGGTCGAAGGGCGACTGGCGCTTGTGGCCGATCTTCTCCACTAAAGAGCGGATGCGGGCGATGCAGGCTTCGTCGTTGGGCTCGCGGTAGTCGACCGTGCCCGAGATCTCGGAGTGCATCTTGGCGCCGCCGAGCTCCTCGGCGGTGTACTTGGCGCCGATGGCGGCCTGCACCAGCGCGGGCCCGGCGAGGAAGAGGCCCGAGCCGTCGGTCATCAATATGTGGTCGCACATCAGCGGGAGATAGGCGCCGCCGGCGACGCACATCCCCATGATGGCCGCGATCTGCGGAATGCCCATGGCCGACATGACGGCGTTGTTGCGGAAGACGCGGCCGAAGTCGTCGGTGTCGGGGAATACGTCTTCCTGGAGTGGCAGGAAGACGCCGGCGGAGTCGACCAGGTAAATGGTCGGGATGCGATTGTCGATGGCGATGTTCTGCGCGCGGATGACCTTCTTCGCGGTCATCGGGAAGAACGCGCCGGCCTTCACGGTGGCGTCGTTGGCGATGATCATGCAGAGGCGCCCCTGCACGCGCCCCAGGCCGGTGATAGTGCCGGCGGAGGGCGCGCCTCCCCACTCTTCGTACATCTTGTAGGCGGCGTAGAGGCCGAGCTCGAAGAACTCGCTGTCAGGGTCGAGCAGCAGCTTGATGCGCTCGCGCGCGGTCAGCCGCCCCTTGGCGTGCTGCGCCTCGATGCCTTTCGCGCCGCCGCCCTCCTGGATCTTCTCTTCTTCGTTGTGGATGGCGGCGACCAGGTCGGCCATGGCGCGCATGTTCTTCTCGAAGCGCGCGGAGGTGGCGTCGAGCTGCGAGGCGAGCTTGTTGTCGGAGGTGTGGGGACGGTCGGCCATTCGAGTCGCGAGGAAACCAGCTAGGTTAAATGACGGTTGGAGCGGGCGCAAACGGCGCTTGGTGACGGATGTCACAGCGGGGAAGCGGCGGTGCGACGAACATCACAGCATGCCGCGAACCATCATCGAGCCGTTCCGGATCAAAAGCGTGGAGCCGATCCGGTGGACGACGCGCGCGCAGCGCGAGGAGTTGCTGCGTGCGGCGCACAACAACCTCTTTCTCCTGCCGGCGGACGACGTGCTGATCGACTTGCTGACCGACAGCGGGACCGGCGCGATGTCCACGCATCAGTGGGCGGCGGTGATGGAGGGCGACGAGAGTTACGCCGGCAGCCGCTCGTTCGACCACTTCCGCGACTCCGTGCAGGAGATCACCGGGTACCGGCACGTGATCCCGACGCACCAGGGACGGGCGGCGGAGCGCATCCTGTTCGGCGTGATGTGCAAGCGCGGCGACGTGGTGCCGAACAACACGCACTTCGATACCACGCGCGCGAACGTGGAGTACCGGCACGCGAAGGCGGTGGACCTGCCCATCGCGGAAGGGAAGCAGCCGGCGCTGGTGCATCCGTTCAAGGGCAACATGGACGTGGCGGCGCTGGAGCGCGTGATCGCCGAGGTCGGGCGCGAGCACATCCCGCTGGTGATGCTGACGGTGACGAACAACTCGGGCGGCGGCCAGCCGGTCTCGATGGCGAACGCGCGGGCGGTGAGCGAAGTGTGCCGCCGGCATCGCATCCCGCTCTACTTCGACGCGTGCCGGTTCGCGGAGAACGCGTACTTCATCAAGCTGCGCGAGCCGGGGTACGCGGAGAAGACGCCGAAAGAGATCGCGCAGGAGATGTTCGCGCTGGGCGACGGCTGCACCATGTCGGCGAAGAAGGACGGCATGGCGAACATCGGCGGCTTCCTGTGCACCAACGACGACCTGCTGGCGCAGCAGGAGAAAGACCTGCTGATCCTGACCGAGGGCTACCCGACCTACGGCGGGCTGGCGGGGCGCGACCTGGAAGCGATCGCGGTCGGGCTGCAGGAGGCGCTCGACGAGGACTACCTGCGTTACCGGATCGCGTCGACGGCGTACCTGGGCGAGCACATCGCGCGGCAGGGCGTTCCGATCGTGCAGCCGCCGGGCGGCCACGCCATCTATCTGGACGCGCGCGCGTTCCTGCCGCACGTGCCGGCGGAGCAGTTCCCGGGGGTGGCGCTGGCGTGCGAGCTGTATCTCGAGGGCGGCATCCGGTCGGTCGAGATCGGCGGGCTGATGTTCGGCGACGCCGCCAAGATGGACCTGGTACGGCTGGCCATCCCGCGGCGCGTCTACACGCAGAGCCACATCGACTACGTGATCGAGGTCATCCTCGAGGTGTGGAAGCGGCGCGACCTCATCACGGGCATGCGCCTGACGCACGAGGCGCCCTTTTTGCGGCACTTCACCGCGCACCTGGAGCCGCTGGCGGCAGTCGCCGCCGCCCGATAGCCGCGCTCCAGGTGACAGTGCCGCGCAAATCGGTATCCTGTAGCGGTGCAAGTGCGCGTCCTATTCTTCGGGATGTTGCGCGAGATCGCCGGCGGCAGTGAACAGCGGCTGCGCGTCGCCGACGGCGCGCGCTTGGCCGACCTGCTGAGCGACTGCGAGAAAAAGTGGCCGAAGCTGGCGGACTACCTGCCGGCGACCGCGACCGCTGTGAACCAGGAGTTCGCGGCCCCCGACACGCGCCTGAAAGACGGCGACGAGGTGGCGCTGCTG
>DATIBR010000125.1 GCA_035457425.1 Terriglobales bacterium | reverse complement strand
CGGGCTGATCGACCCGCGCGAAGCGGCGGTGCAGCCGAATTACGAGCCGCCGGGGCAGCCGATGATCCCTTCGCGTTGCGCCGGGTCGGGCGAGTGCGGCGCGTGCTTTGCCGACGCCAACGCCAAGCTGGAGAAATCGCGGAAGCTGCTGGAAGACATGTACGTCATCTACAAGCAGACGGAGCTGAAGGCCGGCCGCATCCACGAGCTGGCGAACGCGGCGGCGGGACTGAGCCCGTACGCGCAGCTGGCGTGGACGGCGATCAAGAACAACCCCAAGGAGCCGATGAACGTGGCGCAGCAGAAGTTCTACGACACCTATGACGAGAACCTGGGGAAGTTGCTCACCATGGCCAACGAGGGACTGATCGGGGTGGGCGCGTGCGAGCGCGAGCACTTCAAGGACTACGACTGGTATCCGCGGTACGGGATGGTCTCTTACAACTTCCTCAAGGATCGGTACACGAGGAAGTAGAGCGCGCTAATAAGGATGCTCGCGTCGGCGCTTTAGGCGCCGCTGCGCGACGCGCGCCGGTCGCTCGCCCAGATCCTTCGCTCGGCAAGAGAAGAAGCGCCTCGCTCAGGATGACAATGCGGGTTAACAAAAATGGCCGTCCCGCTTGGCGGGACGGCCGTGCAGCGTTCGGAGGAAGGAAGAGACGAAGTGGCCCGTGAAGCGGGTTACGAATCCTTGCTCACGCCTCCGCGACCAGGTTCGGCAGGTTGGCGGCGACGATGGGGAACGAGCTCCTGCGGATGTGCTTGCGCAGGTGGCGAAGCGCGCGGTTGAGGCGCGCCTTCATGGTAGTGGCCTTCACGCCGGTGCGGTCCACGATCTCGGCCAGCGACATGCCGCGCAGGTAGCGATAGACGACGGCCTGGCGGAGCTGGGGCGAGAGGGTCGCGAGCAGGTCCTGGACGAACTCCGACTGCGCGTGCTCGAGCAGGAAGTCCTCGGGCGAGGGGCCGTCGAAGGGGACCGAGCCGACCTCGTCGGCGATGCCGGGCTGCTCGGCGCTATAGAGGTTGGGGCGCATGCGGCGGCGCGATTCCAACCCGATGTTGATGGCGATGCGCGTGAGCCAGGTGGTGACGCTGGCCTGGCGCGTGAAGCCGTGGCGCGCGCGGAAGGCCCGCAGGAAGACTTCCTGCGTGAGGGCCTGGGCCTCGTCCCAGGAGCCGGTGGTGCGGTAGATGATGACCTGGAGCTGGTAGCGGCAGTGCAGGAAGGCCTGCGTCAATTCCTCCGGCGTCAACGCGCCGGCGGCGGGGTCTGCGGTCGAGTGAATTCTCGTTGCTCCCATGCGGCACATGAGAACATCTAACCAGCCGGTTAGATTTAGAGTTTGGTAGCGATTCGTAGAGTTTGTTGACGCGCCCTTTACGTTTCTTTACACGGGGGCGGCGCGGGCGGGAGGTAGATTCGAGACGTGGAGCGGCTGCTCATCATCGACGACGACGTGGAGCTGTGCGCGCTGGTGCGCGAGTTCCTCGGGCCGGAGGGCTTCGAGCTCGACACGGTGCACGACCCGGAGCAGGGGCTGGCAAGGCTGAAGAGCGGCATCCACGCGCTGCTCATCCTCGACGTGATGCTGCCGGGCATCAACGGCTTCGACGTGCTGCGCAAGATCCGCGCCAACGGGTCGCACATCCCGGTGCTGCTGTTGACGGCGCGCGGCGACGAGGTGGACCGCATCGTCGGGCTGGAGCTGGGCGCCGACGACTATCTCGCGAAGCCGTTTCATCCGCGCGAGCTGGTGGCGCGCATCCGCGCCATCCTGCGGCGGACGCACGAGAAAGAAGAGAAGCCCGAGCGGCAGATGGGGCACCTCCAGGTGGGCGACGTGGAACTCGACCGCGGGACGCGCTCGGTGCGCCGCGGGAAGCGAACGCTGAACCTGACGTCGCTGGAGTTCGACATCCTGCGGTTCCTGCTGGAGAACGCCGGGCGGGTGGTGAGCCGCGACCAGCTCGCCGAAGCGGTGATGGGCAAGACGCTGTCGCCCTTCGACCGCTCCATCGACATGCACATCTCGAAGATCCGGCGGAAGCTGGGCGAGCACCCGGGCAAGCAGCTCATCAAGACGGTGCGCAACGCGGGCTATCTTTTCGTGCTCGCGAGCGAAGGCAGGTAAGCGCGTGCGGCTCTTCTGGAAGATCTTCCTGTCGTTCTGGCTGCTGGTGACGACGCTGGTCATCGTGGTGCTGGTGACGAACTGGAACCGGCGCAGCGACCGCTACGACTACTTCCGGCAGCAGCAGATCGCGCTGGTCGGCAACAGCACCGATTTCGCGGTGGCGGAGTACGAGCGCGACGGCGCGCCGGGGTTGGAGCACGCGCTCAGCCGCATCAACACGCGGATCAACGGCGAACTGTGGATCCTGGACGACAACAACCGGCCCATCCAGGGCGGGGAGCTGCCGAAAGCCATCCAGCCGGCGCTCACCATGGCCGACGACGTGACGGCGAGGGGCGAAGAGCTGCTGGTGCGGCTGCCGTTCGAGCACGAAGGGAAGCGCTACATGGCGCTGGCGCGGCTGCGGATGCGCAAGCCGCCGCCGCTGCCGTTCTTCCGCGACCCGGCGGCGCAGATCCCGCTGGGCGTGCTGCTGTCGAGCATCGTGTGCTTCGTGCTGGCGCGCTGGATCGCGCGCCCGGTCTCGGCGCTGCGGCGCTCGGCGCAGCGCATCTCCGAGGGCGAGCTGGATGCGCGCGTCGACGGGAAGTACGAAGGGCGCGACGAGCTCGGGCAGCTCACGCGTGACTTCAACCTGATGGCGGAGCGGCTGCAGCAGACCCTGGCCAGCCAGCAGCGCATGTTCGCCGACGTCTCACACGAGCTGCGCTCGCCGTTGTCGCGGCTCACGCTGGCGCTCGAGCTGGCGAAGCAGCGCTCCGGCCCGGCGGCGGCGACCGCGCTGGAGCGCATCGAGATCGAGACCGAGCGGCTCAACGAGCTGGTGCAGCAGATCCTGAGGCTGGCGAAGCTCGAGGCCGGAGTCTTCCGCGACCGCTACGAGGTGCTGAGCGTGACCGAGATGCTTGACCAGGTGGCGAAGGACGCCGAGATCGAGGCCACCGCGAAGCAGTGCGCCGTCGTGCTGAAGAACGAGGTGAGCGCGCTGGTGGAAGGCGACGCCGACGTGCTGCGCTCGGCGCTGGAGAACGTGGTGCGCAATGCCATCCAGCACAGCCCGGCGGCGAGCCAGATCGAGCTGGTGCAGCGCAAGGCGGGGAGCTCGAGCGTGGCCATCGAGGTGGCCGACCGCGGGCCGGGCGTGAAGCCGGAAGACCTTGGCCGGATGTTCCAGCCGTTCTACCGCGGGGACCACTCGCGGCAGACGCCGACCGGCGTCGGGCTGGGCTTGGCCATCGCCGAGCGCGCGGTGGTCGCGCACCGCGGGAGTATCCGCGCGGCGAACCGCGAGCAGACGGGATTGAAGGTGGAGATCAGGCTGCCGATGTACGGGATCGAGTCGTAACCCCCAAACAATTCAGCCGCAGATGAACGCAGAGTACGCAGATTTGTACGTCTGCGTTCGTCAGCGTTCTTCTGCGGCCAAAAGATCTTGGTGGAGGCGGTGGGAGTTGAACCCACGTCCGAAAACGAAGTCAGCCAAGAGAACTACATGCGTATTCCGTTCCCGCGGCGCTTGCGCGCCACTCTCGTTCGGCGCGCTCAGAACGGACAAGAAACGCGACGAACCAGCCTGAAAGTCTCGCCCTGCGCGCCCAGGCGTAGCGCGCGGAGCCAGTCCGCTGAATGACGTCCTTCCGCAGCCCGCGGACGAAGCCACGGAGGACGGCTACTTAACTAATTAAGCAGCGTATGCCAGCTGATTGGTGTTGGCAGTTGTTTGTTTTGCCACGATTACGGGTGTGACACCCCGGCATGCCTCTTAGCCGCAGACATTTCCGTCGAAGCCGTGACGCCCCCAACGTGCGGCGCGATGCGCGCCTAGCCTGAAGCACTCAAAGAACCACCGCAGCCGAAGCCGCGGTTACAACATTAGATGATACGCGAAGCGGGAGGATTCAGCGCCGGCGAGTCGCCGGCGCCTACCCACAAGCATTACCGTGGCGCGAGCGGCGAGGGCAGGATGCCCTCGCCCCTGCCGGCCTGGAGGCCAGCGCGCTCCTATAAGGAGGATAAGGCGGATAAGGCGGGCCGAAAAGCTGCATCGCGAGGGAGCGGAGAACATCCAACCAGCGTGCTGCTAGAATCGCCCGCCGAGGTCGTCCTGAGCTTGAAGCCTGAGTGTCTGCCGTTCAGCGCGGTGCCGCACACGACGAAGCTGTTCGCCGACTACGTGGCGAAGGCGGAGACGGTGCGCGCGTTCTATCCGGCAGGGTTCGGGCCGCGAGCGCCCAAGGATTTTCCCGCGGAGCGGCGGCGCGCGGTCGCGGACATCCTGGAAAAACAGAACCGGGCGTGGGGAGCGAGCGCAGCGACGCTCGAGAACATCGCCAGGCTGCGCGAGGGCGCGGCGGCGGTCGTGACCGGGCAGCAGGTCGGGTTGTTCGGCGGGCCGCTGTTCGCGCTCTACAAGGCGCTGACGGCGATCAAGCTGGCGGTGGAGGAATCGAAGGCGGGGCGGCCGGCGGCGCCCATCTTCTGGCTCGCGACCGAGGACCACGACCTCGCCGAGGTGAACCACGCGACGCTGCTGACGGCGGACATGCAGCTCGTCCGGGTACAGACGCCGACGCGCGCGCACGACAACGCGCCGATGAGCGCGGTGAGGCTGGGCGAGGAGATCGCGCCGGTCGTCGCGCAGGCGCTCGAGGCCCTGGGAAGCTCGGAGGCGAGCGAGGCGCTGCGCGAAGCCTACCGGCCGGGCGAGACGCTGGGCTCGGCCTTCGCCAAGCTGTATTCCAAGTTGTTCGCGCACTCGGGCGTGATCCTGCTCGACGCCAGCGATCCCGAACTGCACCGGCTGGCCGCGCCCATCTACCTGGCCGCGCTCGACCGATGTAGCGAGTTGCATGACGCGCTGGCCGCGCGCGACCGCGAGCTGGAAAAGGCGGGCTATCACGCGCAGGTGAAGAACGTGGCGTCGCACACGCTACTGTTCGGCAAGCCCAACGGCGCGCGGCTTCCGCTGCGGCGCTCCAACGGCGCGTTCGTCTTAGGCGATGAAAAGTTGAGCGCAGCGGAGATCCGCGGGCGCGTCGAGAGAAATCCTGAACAATTCAGTCCTAACGTCCTGCTGCGGCCGGTGGTCGAGGACCACCTGCTGCCGACGGCGGCGTACGTGGGCGGGCCGGCGGAGGTGGCGTACTTCGCGCAGGCGGCGGTGGTCTACGAGAAGCTGCTGGGGCGGGTGACGCCGGCGCTCGCGCGCTTTGCCGCGACGGTGGTCGAGCCCAAGGTGGCGAAGCTGGCGGAGAAGCATCGCGTGAAGCCGCAGGAGACGTTCGTGGGAGCGGAGAAGTTCGGCGAGATCCTGGCGGCGCGGAACCTGCCGGCGGAGGTCGAGGCGCGCTTCAACACGGCGCAGGCGGAGCTGGAGAGCGCGATCGCGGAGATGCAGCAGCCGCTGGCGCAGCTCGACCCGACGGTGGCGAAGGCGGCGGAGAAGTCGGCGGCCAAGATGCTGTACCAGTTCCACCGCGTGCGGGCGAAGGCGGCGCGCGCGGAGCTGCGGCGGTCCGAGGAGCTGCGCCGGCACGCGCAGCAGATGATGAACGCGCTCTATCCGCAGGGGCACCTGCAGGAGCGGCAGGTCGCGGGGATCTCGCTGGTGGCGCGACACGGGCCGCAGTTGCTGCTCACGCTGTATGACGCCATCCAGCCGGCGTGCAGCGGGCACCAGGTCGTCTCCCTCTAGTCCACCGTCCACGGTCCACAGGGGCCGGATGCGCCGGCGGGTCGCCGGCGCCTACCGTGGTGGATTGGGCGATTCAGCGGGCGTATCATTCCAGCATGGCGAAGAAGTCGAGTGACATCTTCGAGGTCACGTGTCCGTGCTGCGCGTCGGTGCTGAAGGTGGACGCGGCCACCGAGGCGGTGATCGCGCACACGCCGCCGCCCACCAAGCGCATGTTCGGCGACATGGAAGAGGCGGCGAAGGCGATGCGCGAGAACGAGGGCCGCAAGGAAAGCTTGTTCCGGCAGTCGGTGGAGAACGAGAAGAACAAGGCGCAGCTGCTGGAGAAGAAGTTCCAGGAAGCGGTGAAGCGCGCCAAGGAAACGCCGGACGAGAAGTTCATCCGCGACATCGACCTCGACTAGCCGATGCTCTTGCTGGGGCATCGCGGGGCGCGCAAGTACGCGCGCGAGAACTCCTTCGCCGCCTTCGAGACCGCGCTCGAGCACGGCTGCGACGGCTTCGAGTTCGACGTGCGGCGCACCAGCGATGAGCGCGGCGTGGTGGTGCACGACGCCGACGTCCAGCGCGTCCCGGTGGCGGAGAATTCCTACCTCAACCTGTGCAGCCTGACGAGCGGCGTGATGCCGTGCGTCGAGGACGTGGTGCGCCGCTACGCGGC
Organism: Terriglobales bacterium; assembly: GCA_035457425.1. NCBI lineage: Bacteria > Pseudomonadati > Acidobacteriota > Terriglobia > Terriglobales > Terriglobales bacterium. The sequence goes on along the minus strand of DATIBR010000125.1, from coordinate 12,366 downwards.
GCGCGCGTTCCTGGATATCGAGCTCAAGGTGCCGGAGCTGGACGACGCGGTGGCGGAGGCGCTGCGCGAGTCGCCGCCCGAGAAGGGCTACGTGGTGTCGTCGTTCCTGCCGGAGGTGCTGGAGTCGCTGCATCGCACCGACGGGCGGATGAAGCTGGGCTACATCTGCGACGACCGCAAGCGCCTGGCGAAGTGGCGCGAGCTGCCGGTGGAGTGCGTGATCCCGCACTACGGGCTGGTGGACGCCGCGTTCGTGCAGGAGCTGCAGGGCGCGGGCAAGCAGGTGTTCGTGTGGACGGTGAACCGCAAGGAAGAGATGCTGCACATGCGGGAGCTGGGCGTGGACGCGGTCATCTCGGACGACACGCAGCTGCTATGCCGCACGCTGCGGGCGCGATAGCTCCGCAGGCTTCACCAGGAAGGCGGCGCGCTCCTGCTCGAAGCGCTCGCTCTCGAGCGCGATGCGGCGCTGGTCCCAGCCAAGAGCGAATCCGATGTTGCGGGCGGCGGCCTGCGTGCACGCCGGCGACCAGCAGCCGCTGAGCGCGACGGGGACGCGGCGGAGGAGGATGTCGCCCAGGGTGACGGCGCACTCGTAGCGCGCGGCTTCCACGGCTTCGGCGACGATGTGGCCGGAGTGCTCGCAGAGCGGCTGGCGGAGGAAGCCGTCGGTGGCGGCGAGGCGCGCGACGCACAGGGCGCGGCGCCCGTGCCACTCCGCGATGCCGATGGCGGTCGATTCCGGGATGTGCGCGACGGCGGAGACCTGGCGCGCCCACTGGCGCAGCGTGGCGGCGATGCCGTCGGCGGGCGCGGGCGCGATGAGCGCGTGCGGTGGCTCGATGACCTCGGCGCCGAGCTTGCGGACGACCTCGCGCGCGAGCGACGCGGCGGTGGTCAGCTTGCCGCCGATGATGGAGTACAGGCCGCGCGCGCCGTCGTCGGCGTGGTCGCGGATGTGATGGCGGCGCGTCACCGCGGCAGGCTCCGAGCCGGGCGCGTGCGGCAGCGGGCGAATGCCGGCGAAGGAATAAAGGATGTCGGCGGCGCTGACCTGCGCGGCGGGGAAGAGCCGGTTCACCGAATCGAGCAGGTACGAGATCTCCTGGGCGGTCGGCTGCGTGCGCTCGGGGTCGCCGGAGTCCGGCACCTCGGTCGTGCCGCAAAGCAGTTGCCCGTTCCACGGGATGACGAAGATGGGGCGGCCGTCGGGCGCCTCGGTGTAGACCGCCGAGCGAGGGGCGTCCGCGAAGCGCGGTAGCACGATGTGGGAGCCGCGGAGGCCGCCGAGCATGGGCTGCCGGGTGTTCACGCCGGCGGCGGCGGCGAAGCGGTCGGCCCACGGGCCGGTGGCGTTGATGACGTGCGCGGCCTCGACGTAGGTCTCTTCACCGGTGAGGTCGTGGCGGACGGTGAGGCCTTTGACGCGGCGGTCGCGGATGGTGAGGTCGAGCGCGCGGCAGTGGTTGCGGACGATGGCGCCGGCGGCGACGGCTTCGCTCAGCCACTCGGCGACCAGGCGCTCGGGGAACTCGCACTGGGCGTCGTCGTAATCGAAGGTGGCGAGGTCCTCGCGGTCGAGCAGCTGCTCGAGTCCGCTCTCGGACTCGGAAACGCGCGGGCGCCCAAGATTCTTGTAGAGCCAGAGGCCGGTGCGGATGGCGAGCGCGCTGTGTCCGGAGCTGCGCGGCAGGGCGAGCACGAACTTGAGCGGGCGGACCAGGTGCGGGTACTCGCGCAGCATGCGCCCGCGTTCTTTCAGCGACTCGCGGACCAGGCCGAGCTCGCCGTGCTGCAGGTAGCGCAGGCCGCCGTGGATGATGCGAGTCGAGCGGCTGGTCACGCCGCTGGCGAAGTCGTTCTGCTCGACCAGCAGGGTGCGCATCCGGGAGCGGGCGCAGGCGCGCGCGATGGCCACGCCGTTGATGCCGCCTCCGATGATGGCCACGTCGAAGCGCTGGCCGGTCAGCCTCATGGGAGGTTAGATGCAGCAGGAGCACAGGGTTGGCCGAAATCGCATTGCCAATCGCCGATTGCCGATTGCCGAGTGGAGACGTCTAGCCGCCGTTGTGGAAGCGGATGCCGGCGACCAGGGCGAGGAGTGACAGGGCGTTATTGAGGACGACGTTGAGGCCGAGCAGCAGCACCTGGCCGGCGTGGTAGTAGGCCATGGACTCGTAGGCGAAGGCGGAGAAGGTGGTGAAGCCGCCGCAGAAGCCGGTGGCGGCGAGCAGGCGCCAGCGGTCGTGCGCGTGGTCGGAGGACCAGGTAAGGACGTAGCCGACGGCAAAGCAGCCGAAGACATTGACCAGCAGGGTCCCGAAGGGGAAGCCCTGGTGGCGGCTGACCTCCGAGAACAGGTGGGTGACGAGGTAGCGGGCGGCGGCGCCGAGCGCGCCTCCGAGCATGACCAGAGCGATAGCTTGCAGCATGAGCGGACTCCTACGGTGAGGTGGTAGGAGTCATCAGCCCAGCCAGGACGGCCGGACGGTTCAAGGCGAACTCCATCGCCTGCTGCATCATACCCGAGGCTCAGGGAAATGTTGTTTCGCGATAGGGGTTCCTCGACTCGCGCTCGCCGCCGCTCGCGCTTCGCTCGGAATGACAAGCAGATGCAGGTCCCTCGACTCGGACGCGGGGAGATCCGCCGCGTCCTCGCTCGGGATGACGTCCCCTGGGGGGGTCCTTTACACCTTTCGCATCAATCTGTTACATTGATTGGGTCACAAAAAGGCGAAAAAACCAACAGGAGTGCATTCGGTTCAGTGTTAGCGAGAGAGCAAAAGGCAAACGTCATCGGCAAGTTCCGCACGCACGGCACGGACACGGGTAGTCCGGAGGTGCAGATAGCCATCCTCAGCGAGCGGATCGGCGAATTGACGGACCACTTCAAGACCCACAAGAAGGACCACGCTTCCCGGCGCGGTCTATTGATGATGGTGAGCAAGCGGCGTCGCCTGCTCGACTACCTCAAGAAGTACGACACCGACCGTTACCAAGCCGTCATTCAGAAGCTCGGCATCCGTAAGTAAGCCCAGCCCCTGATAGCAGCCCGACGCGGGGAGACGTGTTTCTCCGCCGCCCGTAACGTGACGAGGTCGTCATGCTCTGGCAATTCTCGCGATCCCTTCTGTGACACCGGCGCGCCTGTGTGCGCGACCCGGCCCGGATGCGCGGACTCCTGCATAGCGAAAGGAACATCATGAAGCAGACAGCGGCGGTAGAGTTAGCCGGCGGCAAATCCCTGACATTCGAGACCGGACACCTGGCCAAGCAGGCGCACGGGTCGTGCGTGGCGCGCGCGGGCGACAACGTGGTGCTGGGCACCGCGTGCGCCAATCCGGAGGCGCGCGAGGGCATCGACTTCTTCCCGCTCACGGTCGACTACCGCGAGTACACCTACGCCGGCGGGCGTTTCCCGGGCGGCTTCATCAAGCGCGAGGGGCGTCCCACGGACAAGGAAGTGCTGACCAGCCGGCAGATCGACCGGCCCATCCGGCCGCTGTTCCCGGAAGGTTTCCAGTGCGAGACGCAGGTCATCGCGTTCGTGCTCTCGGCCGACGCGGAGAACGACCCCGACGTGCTGGCGATCAACGCGGCGTCGGCGGCGCTGGCCATCAGCGACATCCCGTTCCTCGGACCCATCGGCGCGGTGCGCGTGGGCGTGATCGAGGGCCGCATGGTCATCAACCCGACGTACGCGGAGCAGCGCGACAGCCTGCTGAACATCATGGTGGTGGGCACCGAGAACGGCATCGTGATGATCGAGTCGGGCGCCAAGGGCGTGAGCGAGGAGACGGTGGTGGAAGCCATCGACTTCGCCCACACCGAGATCAAGAAGATCTGCGCGGTGATCAAGGAGCTGGCCGCGAAGGTCGGCAACCAGAAGCGCGAAGTCACGCCGCCGGAGTGGGACGAGAACTACTACAACGAGCTGAAGGCGAAGCTCGGCGCGCAGCTCACCGACGCGCTCAACACCGAGAAGTACCAGAAGGCCGAGAGCTACGCCAAGGTCAAGGAGATCAAGGCGCAGTTCAAGGAGCAGATCCCGGAAGACGACGACGAAGCGCGCGCGCGGTTCTCGCGCTACTTCGAGGCGCTGCGCGAGCGCATCTTCCGCGAGCAGGTGATCGAGCAGCGGCGCCGGCCGGACGGGCGCGCGTTCGACCAGATCCGCAACATCAGCTGCGAGGTCGCGGTGCTGCCGCGCACGCACGGCTCCGCCATCTTCACCCGCGGCGAGACGCAGGCGCTGGTGACGACGACGCTGGGCACGGGCGAGGATACGCAGCGGATGGAGGGCTTCGAGGGCGAGAGAGAGAAGCGCTTCATGCTGCACTACAACTTCCCGCCGTTCTCGGTGGGCGAAGTGAAGTTCCTGCGGGGCGCGGGGCGGCGCGAGATCGGGCACGGCGCGCTGGCAGAGCGCGCGCTGACCGCGGTGCTGCCGACCGAGGAAGCGTGGCCGTACACCACGCGCGTGGTGTCGGACATCCTGGAGTCGAACGGCTCGTCGTCGATGGCCTCGGTATGCGGCGCGACGATGGCGATGCTCGACGCGGGCGTGCCGCTCACCGCTCCGGTGGCCGGCATGGCGATGGGCCTGGTGAAGGAGGGCGAGAAGTACTCCATCCTCTCCGACATCGCGGGCGCCGAAGACCACTACGGCGACATGGACTTCAAGGTCGCGGGCACGCGCGACGGGATCACCGCGCTGCAGATGGACATCAAGGTCGCGGGCATCACGTCGGCCATCATGCGCGAGGCGCTGGAGCAGGCGCGGCGCGGGCGGCTGCACATCCTGGAGAAGATGAACGAGGCGATCTCGGCGCCGAAGCAGATCTCGCAGTACGCGCCCCGCTTCTACACGGTGACGATCCCGGTGGACAAGATCCGCGAGCTCATCGGACCGGGCGGCAAGGTGGTGCGCGGCATCACCGAAGCGACCGGCGTGAAGATCGACATCGAGGATTCCGGCCTGGTGAAGGTGGCGTCGAGCGACGAGGCGAGCGCGCAGCGCGCGCTGCAGATGATCGGCGACATCACCGCGACGGCGGAGGTGGGCAAGACCTACCTCGGCAAGGTCGTGCGCCTGGCGGAGTTCGGCGCCTTCGTGGAGATCTTCCCGGGCACCGACGGCCTGCTGCACATCTCGGAGGTCGCGGAGCATCGCATCGGCGACATCCGCGATGAGCTGAAGGAAGGCGACCAGATCCTGGTGAAGGTGCTCTCGGTCGAAGGCAATCGCATCCGGCTGTCGCGCAAGGCGGTGCTCAAAGAGCAGCGCGCGAAGATGGGCGGGGGCGAAGGCGGCGACGGCGGCGAAGGCGGCGGCGAGTCGCACGGCGGCGGCGGACGCCACGGCGGACGCGAGCAGGAGATGCAGCCGCGCGGCGGGTCGATGACCATCGAGGGCGGCGGGAACTTCGAAGACGCCGAGGACAACGAGCCGAACTTCAACCGCGAAGGCGTGCCGCATCATGCGGCGCCGGGCGGCGGCGGGCGTCCGGGCGGAGGCTTCGGCGGCGACCGCGGAGGTCGCGGCGGCCGGGGCGGCCGGGGACGCGGACGCGGTGGACGCGGACGCGGTCCGGGCGGCGGCGGCGGTGGCCGCGGCGGCTTCGGCGGCGGCGATCGCGGCAACCGGTAACTGAATCGTGGCACAGAGCCGCGGCATCCAAGCCGCGGCTCTTCTTTTGCCTGAACGAGATGGCGGAGACAGCTCAAGCAGAACACGAACTCGGGCTGCGGCATTGGCTGGGCTTTGCGCTGCTGTGTGCGACGTGGAGCACCACGTGGATGGCGATCCGCGTCCTGGTGCGCGAGGTGCCGCCGTTCCGCGCGGCGGCGCTGCGCTTTGCGATCGCGGCGGCGGTGCTGCTGGTGGTCGCCGTCGTCCGCAAGAGCCGGTGGCCGCAGAGCGCGGACGAGTGGCGGACGGTCGTCGTCCTCGGCGTCACGATGATGACCATCCCGTTCGGCACGGTGTTCTGGGCGGAGCAGTACATCACGTCGGGGATGACGGCGGTGCTCTCGGCGACGACGCCGCTGGCCATCGCGCTGCTCACCCCCGTGATGCTGCACCAGAAGGTGCCGCGGCGGGCGGTGATCGCGCTGGTGGTCGGCTTCGCCGGGATCGCCGTGCTGTTCTGGAGCGGGGTCGGGTTCGAAGGGCGCGCGCTGGTGGGCGGCGTGATGGTGCTGGTGAGCGCCTTCGCGACGGCGTGGTCGGCGAACTACGCCAAGCGGCACGCGCAGGGCATCAGCCCGGTGGTGAACACCGGGGTGCAGCTCGCGTTGGGCACGGTGCTGCTGGGCGCGCTGAGCCTGATGGTCGAGCGCGGGCAGCCCTCGCACTGGAGCGGGAAGGCGGTCGGCGCGCTGTTCTTCCTGGCGGTGATGGGGTCGTCGGTGGCGTTCGCGGTGTACTACTGGCTGCTGAAGCGGATGCGTCCGTACCAGGCGGGGTCGACGGCGTTCCTCGTGCCCATCGGCGCGATGGTCGAGGGTGCGGTGCTGCTGGGCGAGCCGGTCACGGCGGTGATGGTGGTGGCGACGCTGGTCGTGGTGGGCGCGGTCGCGGCGGTGCTGCGCAGCTAGGTGGCTTGACATTCCGCGGTGCGGGATTTTTCATAGGTCCCCCCGAGATCCTGAACAAACTGAAAGCGAGAACGGCACGATGGTGAGGATGAAAGCATTCCTGGTGGCGTTGGTGTGCGCGAGCGCGATGGCGCAGCAGCCGATGGATTTTGCCGGAGCGCACGACCAGTTCACGCCGGTGGTGATGCAGGCGACCGTGCGGCCGGTGCCGTTCGCGGGGAGCGACGGCATGACGCACCTCGACTACGAGCTGCAGCTCATCAACGCGCAGAAGGATGCCGTGGGCGTGGAGGCCATCGAGGTGCTCGACGCCGACAGCGGGAAGGTCTTGCTGAAGCTCGCCGGCGACGACGTGAAGAAGTGGTTCACGCTGCTCGACAAGGCGCCGGCGACGAAGATCGGCGCCGGGCAGGTGGGCTACGCATGGCTCGACGTGAAGTTCTCGGGCGCGGCGCCCAGGCGGCTGAAGCATCGGCTGACCGTCACCGCAAAGGAGAAGGCGCTCAAGAACTCCGCGATGGCGGCCTCCCGCGAGCAGGAGACATTCCCGATCGAGGGCGGCGAGGTGGCGGTCGCGAGCCAGGCGGCGCTGGTGCTGGGTCCGCCGCTCCAGGGGACGGGCTGGGTGGCGATGAGCGCGTGCTGCACCAACGACGGGCATCGCCGCGCGATGATCCCGATCAACGGCACGCTCTACGTGGCGCAGCGCTTCGCCATCGACTGGATCAAGCTGGGCGACGACGGCCGGCTGGTCAGGCAGGGCGGCAAGATCGACGTGAACCACGACTATCCGACCTACGCGACGAACGCGATCGCGGTGGCGGACGCGACCGTTGTGTCGGTGCTCGACGGCTTGCCGGAGCGCACTGCCGGCACGCTGCCGCAGGATACGACGCTGCAGAACGTCACCGGCAACCACGTCATCCTGGACCTCGGCGGGAGCCGCTACGGCTTCTACGCACACCTGCAACCGGGCACACTGCGCGTGAAGAAGGGCGACCGCGTGAAGAAAGGCCAGGTGCTGGCGCTGGTGGGGAACTCCGGCAACACGACCGGGCCGCACCTGCACTTCCACGTGATGGACGGCCTGACCGCGCTGGGCGCGCAGGGGCTACCGTACGTGATCGACAGCTTCGCGGTGCAGGGGATGGTGCGCGACATCCCGGACGACGAAGGGCCGTCGGCGTTCACCGAGCCGCTGCCCGTCAGCCCGACGCCGCCGCGCGAGCGGCGCATGCAGTATCCGCTGGAGAATACGGTGGTGGATTTTCCCGGCGGCAGGTAGTCGAGTCATTTGCCGGCCGGTTCGCGAAGCATCTTCGTGGCCTCGCGGACGGTCGCCGTATTTTTCTGGATGGCGGCGTCGAGGATGGCGAGCTGCTCCTGCGCGCGCTTCCAGTCCTTCGCTTCCACCGCTTCGGTCACTCCCGGCAATTCGAGGTGCGCGTAGGTGAAGCGCGCGGCGTAAAGCGTGTGCTTGAACCACGGGCGGTCCGGAATGCCGTCGGGGTCGAGCCAGTTGGATTCCACCTGCATCATCGTGCGGTTGACGGCGGAAGAGTTCGCCGCCTTGCTTTGCGCGAGCGCGCCAGCCAGGGCGCGGTTGAGCTCGTCGCCGGCGGCTTCCATCTCGCCGGCATGCTGCAGCGCGGCCTTGAAGTCGACGCGCTTGCGCGCCTCGGGGTCGCGCGCGAGCACTTCGAGCCAGGAGTGGACGTCGCGCGCGTAGGCGAGGAAGTCGTGCGGCAGCAGCTCGGCGTTGGCGAGGCGCAGCGCGAGCACGCCCCAGAGCTGGGACATCAGCGCGTGGTAGCGGTAGCCGGGGTCGCCGATCTTGTCCATCCAGTAGAAGTCGTCGTACATCGAGTGGTAGACGCCGTAGGGGCCGTCGAACTGCAGCAGCAGCGTGGGCCGGCCAAGATGGTTGAGGAAGACGGTGTGGTCGGAGCCGGAGCCGATCTTCGTGTTCACCAGGTCGGCGTCGGTGACCTTCTTCTTCTGGCCGCGCTGCCGGCGGCGCCTCCACGCTTCGTAGAGCGATTTTCCGGTGGCGGGATCGTCGAGCGTCTTCGAAGCCTCGACCAGCATGGTCGCGAGCGAGCCGGAGGCGCCGGGCTCGAAGTCCGGGCCTGAGGTCGAAGAGTCGACGTTGAGATACGCGACGAGCTTCTGCTGCAGCTCGCCGGAAAACTGCTCGCCCCACTCGGTGGAGCCGGTGAGGCCGACCTCCTCGCCGTCCCAACTGCAGACGATGATGGTGCGACGCGGGCGCTTGCCCTCGCGCAGCAGCGTGCCGAGCGCACGCGTCATCTCCATCATCGAAGCGGTGCCGCTCGAGGGGTCGACGCCGCCGAACTCCCAGGCGTCGCGATGATTGCCGAGCAGCACCCACTCGTCGGGCAGCTCGGAGCCGCGGATGCGCGCCTCGACCACGTAGTTCGGCATGGGGCGCGTGTCCATCTGGATCTTCACGTGGACCTTGCCCACGCCGCCGAGGCGATAGGTGATGGGCAGCCCGCCTTGCCACGACTTCGGCGCGCGCGGTCCACCCATGTGCTGGAGCAGCGGCTTGGCGTCGTGCCACGAGATGGGCAGCATCATGATGTTGGGCAGCGACTTCGCTTCCGACATCGGGATGCGCTTGGCGCCTTCGGTCGAGGCCCAGCCGGGCGTGAGCGGGTCGCCGGCGACGATGAAGTCGTAGGTGATGGCGCCGCGCTGGAAGTGGTACTCCGGTCCCCAGGGGCCGTCGGGGAAGACTTTGCCCTTCTGGTAGCCGTCTTCCTGCGGGTCGGAGTAGATGAGCACGGCGGCGGCGCCCTCGCGCTGCGCGGTCAGCGCCTTGAACCCGCGATAGCTGTAGGGATTCGAGTAGCGGACGAGCACGACCTTGCCCTTCACGCTGATGCCGCGCTTGCGCAGCAGGTCGTAGTCCTCGGGATTGCCGCTGTGGGCGTAGACGATGGGCGCGGTCACCTCGCCCGAGGCGGACATGCTGGTGTAGGCGCCGAGCACGTTGGGATTCTTCGTGTCGGGGTCGACGTCGATGGGCTGCTCGCGCAGCAGCGCCTTGTATGCGACGGGCGCGACCATCTCGAGCGCGACTTCCTTCGGGAACGAGGTGAGGACGTCGTAGCGGTGGAGCTTGATGTCCTCGAGGCCCTGCTCCTTCCACTGGTCGGCGATCCAGCGCGCGAGCTCGTTGTTGCGCTCGGAGCCTGCGGGGTGCGGCTCGGCGGTGAAGTAGCGGTGGAACTTGCGCGCTTCGTCGCGCGAGATCATGCCTTTGTACTGCTGCTCGAGCGCGGACTGCGAGGTGGCCGCGGCGGGCGAGAAGCCCATGATCTTTGCTTCGGGCGCGGGCTGCTGGCTGTGGAGCGTGGCGGCAGTGAGCAGGAGAAAGACAGCGAGGCTATTTCGCACGCGTGGCTCCGGATGCGGCTTCGGTGATGGACTCCGCAAGTTGGGTGACTGCCGTTGTAATCTCTTCCGGCGTGATGACGGCGGGCGGCGCGAGCAGCAGGTGGTCGCCGGCGTAGCCGTCGACGCATCCCTGCATCGGGTAGACGAGCAGGCCGCGCCGGATGGCCGCCTCGGCGACGCGCTGCGAGAAGCCGAGCGCGGCGTCGAAAGGCCTCTTCGTGTCTTTGTCGGCGACGAACTCCACGCCCCAGAGCAGGCCGAGTCCGCGAACGTCGCCGACGGAATCGAGCGAGCGCAAGCGCTTGAGCTCGGTCGCCATCGCGGAACCGGCCTGGCCGCCGGAGTCGGCGCGCGCGACCAGTTTCTCTTTCACGATCTTGCGCAGCACCGCGTGGCCGGCGGCGGTGGCGATGGGGTGCGCGTTGTAGGTCAGCCCGTGGACGAACGCGCCGGAGCCCGCGGCGATCGCGGTCACGACTTTCCGGCTGGCGATCACGGCGCCGAGCGGCGCGTATCCGCTGGCCACGCCTTTCGCGGTCACGAGGATGTCCGGCTGGGCTTCAGAATGAACCCCGGGCCAGTGGTCGACGGCGAAGTTGCGGCCGGTGCGGCCCATGCCGGTCATCACCTCGTCGGCGATGGTGAGCACGCCGTGCCGGGCGCAGGTGCGCGCGACCTCCGGCAGGTAATCCGCCGGCGGGACGGCGGCGCCGAGCGTCGCGCCGCTGACGGGTTCGAACAGGAACGCGGCGGTCTCGCGGCCGTGCGTGCTGAGCAGGTCCGCGAGCTCGCCGGCGTAACGCGCGCCGCAGGATTCGCGTCCTGCTTCGAGACGTGACCCGCAGTCGTAGTGGCAGCGATAGCAGTAGGGGATGGAGACCTTGGCGGAATCCGCGACCAGCGGCAGGTAGAGCTCGCGGCGGCGCGCGTTGCCGGAGACGCCGACCGCGCCCAGCGTGGCGCCGTGATACGACTGGTTGCGGCTGGCGAACTTGTTGCGTTGCTTCTGGCCGATCTCGACCTGGTACTGGCGCGCGAGCTTGAGCGCGGTCTCGATGGCCTCCGAGCCCGAGCTGGTGAAGTAAACGCAGCCGCCCTTGAAGCCCTCACCCGCGAACGCGAGCAGCTCTTGCGCGAACTCTTCCGCGACCGGCGTGGCGAACTGGCTGGTGTGGGCGAACTCGAGCGTGCGCGCCTGTTCGGCGAGGGCGTCGGCGATCTCGCGCACGCCGTGCCCGACGAAGTTGACGGCGGCGGAGCCGGAGAAGTCGAGGTAGCGCTTGCCGGCGGCGTCGTAGAGCCAGACGCCCTCGCCGCGCACCGCCTGCGGATACGGCCGGCGGAACGAGCGCGGGAAGGCCGACGACCACGAGACGGCGACCGGCTGGCTGGGAGGCATGAGGAGGGAATTATCGAGGGCAACATCGGGGTGAGTCAAAGGCGGGTGATAGCGGTCACCGACTTTGCCGGCGCAAACGCTAGACTGCGCCATATCAGTCATTCATGCGACCGCACCAGCGCCGTACGACCCGAAATATGTTCTTGGGTAGTGTCGTCCCTACGGGACTCGGGAATTCTCTATTCGCAGACCCAGCGCTGAAGCGCTGGGCTATGACCTGACGCGCCTACGGCGCGGAGCGTAGCTAATCCCGAACAATTAGAAAGCAGCGGTACGAGGAAGAAGGGCGGCGCGTCGCCAACCTCCCAACGTCCTTGCTTAGTTGACGGCCGCGGGGAGCTTACGCGGCAGCATCTCGCCGATGCGGCGCATCTGGGCGCCGACGCCCTTCAGCTTCTCCTCGATGCGCTCGTAGCCGCGGTCGATGTGGTAGACGCGGTCGATGATGGTCTCGCCATCGGCGACCAGCGCGGCCAGCACCAGCGACGCGGAGGCGCGCAGGTCGCTCGCCAGCACCGCGGCGGCGGAGAGCGGCGTCTTGCCGCGGACGACGGCCCGCCGCCCTTCGATCCGGACGTTCGCGCCCATGCGCACCATCTCCTGCGCGTGCATGAAGCGGTTCTCGAAGATGTTCTCGGTCACGATCGACGTGCCGTCGGCCTGGGTCGCCAGCGCCATGAATTGGGCCTGCATGTCGGTGGGGAAGCCGGGGAACTCCTCGGTGGAGACGTCGGCGGCCTTGAGCGGGTCGTCGCCCAGCACGCGGACGGAGTCGCCGTTCTCCTTCACCTTCACGCCGCACTCGGCGAGCTTCTGCGTGATGGCGCCGAGGTGGCGCGGGTCGCAGCCCGAGACGATGAGGTCGCCGCCGGTGATGGCCGCGGCGATGAGGAACGTGCCCGCCTCGATGCGGTCGGGGATGATGCGATGCTTGGCGCCACGCA
>DATIBR010000124.1 GCA_035457425.1 Terriglobales bacterium | reverse complement strand
TCCCACCACATCAGCCCGTGGCCGGTGAACGGGCCCATGGTGCTGGTGGAGGTGAGGTCGGCGACGAGCGAGTTGCCGTTGGGGCCGCGCTTGATGGTCTCGCGACCCTTGCCGGTGCCGCCCTGGTCCATGCCGGGCATGCCGGGCATGGCTTCGAACTTCTCGTCGAGCGACCACGAGCCGGCGAACGTCTTCTCCAGGCGCGCCATCTCGGGGACCTGTGGGACGTTCATGGGATTGGGGGCCGCTTGCTGCTGCTGCTGGGACTTCGCCGCCGGTTTGGCTTTGTCCTGTGCCAGGCCGAACGCGGCGACGGCGATCAGCGTGGTGATGAGGAGACGCATTCGCATAATCTTCGCCCTCCTGAGGGAAGAGAATAGTACACGGCGGCGGGGGTCCCTGCAAGTCCCGCGCCCGCGACGGCCTCTATAATCGTGGGTCCGACCATGGCCACCGCCTCCGCCAAAGACGCGCGCGCGCGCATCGAGAAGCTGCGCGAGCAGATCCGCCGGCACGAGCACCTCTATTACGTGCTCGACCAGCCGGAGATCAGCGACGCCGAGTTCGACCGGCAGATGCAGGAGCTGAAGCGGCTGGAGGCGGAGAACCCGGCGCTCGTCACGCCGGATTCGCCGTCGCAGCGCGTGGGCGGGAAGCCGCGCGAGGGGTTCGTGAAGGTGGAGCACTCGCGTCCGATGCTCTCGCTCGACAACGCCTACAACGAGGAAGAGCTGCGCGCCTGGGAGCGGCGCGTGCACGAGCTGAGCGGCCGCAAGGACGTGGAGTACGTCTGCGAACTGAAGCTCGACGGGATGTCGCTGGCGTTGACGTACAAGGGCGGCGCGCTCGATCGCGGCGTGACGCGCGGCGACGGCTACGTGGGGGAAGACGTCACGACGAACGTGCGGACGATCCGCTCGGTGCCGCTATCGGTCGCGAAAGATGCGCTGAAGAAGGCGGGCGTGCCGGGGGATTTCGAGGTGCGTGGCGAAGTGGTGATGCCGCTGAAGGCGTTCGAGCGGATGAACGAAGAGCGCGAGCGGCAGCAGCAGGCGAAGTTCGCCAACCCGCGCAACGCGGCGGCGGGGACGATCCGGGTGCTGGAGCCGAACATCGTGGCGCAGCGGCGGTTGGACTTCTACGCCTACTTCCTGCTGCGCGACGGGCGCGCGGTGTTCGACAAGCACTCCGAGGCGCTCGCGGCGCTGACCGCCGCAGGGTTCAAGGTGAATCCCAACTGGGCGAAGGTCGCGGACATCGAGGGCGTGCTCGGCTTCCTGCGGAAGTGGGAGGCGCAGCGCGAGAAGTTGGGTTACGAGATCGACGGCGTGGTCATCAAGGTGGACCGCGTGGGGTTGCAGGAGGAACTGGGCTACACCGGGAAGGCGCCGCGCTGGGCGATCGCGTACAAATACGCGGCGCGCGCGGGCGTGACGCAGATCGAGGACGTGCTGGTGCAGGTGGGCCGGACGGGCAAGCTGACGCCGGTGGCGGCGCTGAAGCCGGTGCCGATCGGCGGGACGACGGTGTCGCGCGCGACGCTGCACAACATGGACGAGATCGAGCGGCTGGGCGTGAAGATCGGCGACTGGGTGACGGTGGAGCGCGGCGGCGACGTGATCCCGAAAGTGGTGGGAGTGCTCGACGACAAGGCGCATCCACGCGGGGCGAAGAAGTTCAAGATGCCGGAGCGCTGCCCGGTGTGCGGCGGGCACGTGGTGCGCGTGGAAGGCGAGGCCGACCATCGCTGCGTGAACGCGAATTGCCCGGCGAAGCTGCGCGAGACGCTGCTGCACTGGGCCTCGCGCGGGGTGATGAACATCGAGGGCATGGGCGATTCGCTCGTCAACCAGCTCGCCGACAAGGGTCTGGTGAAGAACGTCGCCGACATCTACGGGCTGACGAAGGAGAAGCTGCTGGCGCTCGAGCGCGTGGGGGAGAAGTCGGCGGAGAACCTGCTGAGCGAGATCGAGGCCTCGAAGAAGCTGCCGCTGGAGCGCGTGATCTACGGGCTGGGGATACGGTTCGTCGGGGAGCGCACCGCCGAGCTGCTGGCCGAGCACTTCGGCTCGCTCGACGCGCTGATGGAGGCGAAACCGGAAGAGCTGGAAGAGGTGCCGGAGGTCGGCGAGCGCGTGTCGCAGGCCATCGCGGAGTTCTTCTCCGAGAAGAAGAACCAGGAGCTGGTCGAGCGGCTGCGCAAGGCGGGGCTGACGTTCAAGGGCGTGAAGAAGCAGCGCGGGACGAAGTTGGCGGGCAAGACGTTCGTGATCACTGGCACGCTCTCGCAGCCGCGCGACCACTTCAAGCAGATGATCGAGGACGCGGGCGGGAAAGTCGCAGGGTCGGTGTCGAAGAAGACAGATTACGTGCTGGCGGGAGAAGAGGCGGGGTCGAAGCTGGACAAGGCGAAAGAGCTGGGAGTCGCTGTGATCGGGGAGAAGGAACTGGCGGGGCTGCTGAGGTAAAACGATGATCGTGCGAGTAGATGAACTGCTGGAACGAATGCGCGGGCTCCCAGACCAGGGCACCTCTGCGAAGGATGCGCTCTGGGTCAAGTTCGCGGAGGGAAAGACGAAGCGACAGGCGGAGTTCCGTACGCCTGATGGCGACACGCTGCTTCACCTCTACCTGGACGAGAACGAGCGCGTTCTCGGAGTCGAAATCTTCCCCTGAAGGTCACTCGGGATGACAGAAAGAAGAAAGCCCGCTGAATCTCAGCGGGCCTTTTCGTTGCGATGGGGCTCCCTCGCCCGCCGCGGCGGGCTCGGACTGTTTTCAAACCGCGATACTACGCGGCTTTCTTGCACTCCTCGCACTCCTCGGCCCAGGAGTTGCGGGCGGTGCGGATATTCTCCTGGAAGCTGGTGAGGCGGGAGGTCTGCGCGGCGCGGGGCATGGAAAACTTGTCGCCCACGCGCTCGGGGGTGAGGTCGCGCGTCTCGCGCACGACCGGCTTGGCGCCGGGGTCCACGGGGATCTCGCTGGCGGGCGGGGTGATGATGTTGGGCGAGCCCTCCTGGTGCATGACGGGGCTGTCGGTCCAGGCGCTCTCGTACCTGTGCTCGTAGTCCGCCCAGGCGTCGCGTTTGTCGAGCAGCTTCTCGTCGTAGGCGGGGAACTGCTCGATGCGTTCCTTGGTGAGGTCGGTGTAGAGGTCTTCTTTCTCGCCCTGGTGGTAAGGCTGGACGCGGTTGGCCGGGACGATGAACTTGTTGCTGGAGAGCCAGCCGCCGGTGTCGACGACCAGGTAGCGGATGTCGCCGGTGGCGTGATCGAAGATGACGTCGTCGATCTCGCCCAGGCGTTCGTTGTTGGGGCCGACGAGCTCGGCGCCGCGGATATCGTCTACGTTCTCGCCGAATTCGTAGTCGCGCAGCATTCCCAGATGTGCCATTTGCATTTCTCCTTCTGATCGCTCCGGTTGGTTGTGAGGGCGAACTGCCGGATTGAGAGCGCCAGTGGAGTGGGATGCCGAGCGGTGGAACGAGGCGGTCTCTGGTCTTTACATCTCGAGCGAGGCGAGAGAGCCCTATTGTGGAAATCGTGTGTTGCTGAGCGGAGCTGCTGCGGAAGGTAGGGATCCCTCGCCCGCCGCGGCGGTCTCGGGATGTAAATCAACGACGCTTTCGTTGTACCATCGCCCTCAGTGGCGACCCCGAAGAACTCACCCGACGACGTGCGCGAGCGGCTGGTCTCGGCCCAGGTGGTCGAGGACGATGCCTCGTTCGAGCTGAAGCTGCGGCCCAAGCGGCTGAACGAGTTCATCGGACAGGGAAAGGTGAAGGAGAACCTGGCGGTCGCGATCGAGGCGGCGAAGTCGCGCGGCGAGGCGCTCGACCACGTGCTGTTGTATGGCCCGCCCGGGCTGGGCAAGACGACGCTGGCGACCATCATCGCGAACGAGCTGGGCGCGGCGTTCCAGCAGACCTCGGGGCCGACGCTGCAGATCAAGGGCGACCTGACGGCGATCCTGACCAACGTCCGGGACAAGCAGGTGCTGTTCTTCGACGAGGTGCACCGGCTGCAGCCGGCGCTGGAGGAGTTGCTCTACTCGGCGCTCGAGGATTACAAGCTGGACATCATCATCGGGCAGGGCCCGGCGGCGCGCACGCACACCATCGACGTGAAGCCGTTCACGTTCATCGGGGCGACGACGCGCGCGGGGTTGCTGACGGCGCCGCTGCGCTCGCGCTTCGGCATCATGCTGCGGCTGGAGTTCTACACGCCGGAGGACCTGAAGGTCATCGTGCGGCGCTCGGCGGAGATCCTGGGAACGCAGGTGGACGAGGCGGGCGCGAGCGAGATCGCATCACGGTCGCGCGGGACGCCGCGCATCGCCAACCGGCTGCTGCGGCGCGTGCGGGACTACGCGCAGGTGCGCGCCGCGGGAAGGATCGACGCGGCCACGGCCAAGGCCGCGCTCGAGATGCTCGAGGTGGACAAGTACGGCTTCGATGAGACCGACCGGCGGCTGCTGTTGGCCATCATCGAGAAGTACCAGGGCGGTCCGGTGGGCGTGAACACGCTGGCCGCCGCGCTGGCGGAGGAACCGGAGGCGATCGAGGAGATCTACGAGCCGTTCCTCATCCAGATCGGGTTCCTGAACCGCACGCCGCGCGGGCGCGTGGCCACCAAGCTGGCGTACGAGCACTTCGGGATCCCGCTCAGCCGGAAGCAGAGCGCGCTGTTCTAGTGTCGCCGGCTAGGGCCGGCTCCCATTCCTGGCCTGCCGGGACGGCACGGCTGAACCTGTCCCCTGATACATAGCGCACTAACCTTTTCCAGCCTGGTTGGTCTAAGCACCCAGTTACTTCATCTCCTGTGAGGGGAAGTGGTCGGTAACGAGCGGAACAGAATGTGGGTAGTGGTTTGCTTGTTGCTGCTGCTTCCCCTGTTGTCTTTCGGGCAGGGGGAGAAGCCGAAGAACGGCAACGGCGCGAAGCCGACCGTGGTCGCGGCCAACACGCAGCTTCGCATCAGCCGGCTCTCGCAGGCGCCCTCGCTCAACGATTTTGCCGGCATGAAGCCGGCGACGCCGCTCGCCGCGGAGATGACGAAGGTCGACGTCTTCATCCAGCTCGACCCCAAGGAAGGCCAGCCCTCGCCGGAGCGGACCGAGGTCTACCTCGGCTACGACCAGAAGAACTTCTACGCCATCTGGCTGTGCTTCGACAAAGAGCCGAAGAAGATCCGCGCGCTGCTGGCGCGGCGCGACACTATCGGGCCGGAGCACGACGAAGTCCAGCTCTACCTCGACACCTTCAACGACCGGCGGCGCGCCTACGGCTTCATGGCGAACCCGCTGGGCGTGCAGTTCGACTACATCTGGACGGACTACAACGGCTACGACCAGTCCTACGACACGGTGTGGGATTCGAACGGCAAGCTGACGGACCAGGGGTACATGGTGCTGATGTCGGTGCCGTTCAAGAGCCTGCGCTTCTACAAGACGCCGGGCGAGCAGACCTGGGGCATCATCCTGCAGCGCATCATCCCGCACCACAACGACAACAGCTTCTACCCCGCGCTGACGCGCAAGATCCAGGGCCGGCTGACGCAGGAAGCGCACGTCAGCGGGATCCAGGGGATCGCGCCGGGACGGAACATCCAGCTCACGCCCTACGCGGTGGCGCGCAATTTCAAGTTCGTGGACCAGCGCGACCCCAGCCGGCCGTACTTCACGTCGAACAGCCTGGGCGGGGACGCCGGGCTCGACGGCAAGATGATCATCCACGATTCGCTGGTGCTCGATTTCACCGTGAACCCCGACTTCCGGCAGGTGGAATCCGACGAACCGCAGACCACGGTGAACCAGCGCTTCGAGGTGTTCTTCCCGGAGAAGCGGCCGTTCTTCCAGGAGAACGCGAACTTCTTCACCACGCCCATCAACCTGTACTTCACGCGGCGGGTCATCGATCCGCAGTTCGGGCTGCGGCTGACGGGGAAGCTGGGCGAGTGGAACCTGGGGCTGCTGTCCATCGACGACCAGGCGCCCGGGCGCATCGTGCCCGACGACGACCCGCTGCGGCGCAAGCGCGCGTATTTCAACATCGCGCGCGTCACGCGGGACATCGGGAAGCAGTCGCACATCGGGCTGATCTATGCCGACCGCGAATTCTCGGCGGACGCGGCCTCGAGCTGCGGCGCCAACCTCTGCCAGGCGGTGAGCAACCGCGTGGGCGGGGTGGATGCGCACTTCCAGGTCGGCGAGCACATCAACTTCGAAGGCCAGATCGTGGAAAGCGCCACCGATTTCGCCGACGGCACGCACCGCGCCGGTCCGACCTCGCAGGCCTACTTCCAGTACTCGACACGCAAGATCGAGTACAACGTGATGTACCAGGACACCTCAGCCGGCTTCCTGACGCAGACCGGATTCTTCCGCCGGCCCGACATCCGGCGCGAGAGCCACTTCTTCGCCTACCGCGATTACCACGAGAACAGCTGGCTCACGTGGTGGGGGCCGCAAGTCTTCCACGTCGCCGCCTGGGACCACACCGGCAACCTGCTGGAATACAACTGGGAGCCGGGCGTCTCCGTCGTCTTCGCCAAGAACATGAATCTCGGCTTCGTGCACGGCTTCACTACCGAGAAGCTGCGGCCGCAGGACTTCGGGCCGCCGGTGGCGAGCGACCTCTACTTCAACAAAGGGTACTGGTTCGGCTGGTTCGATTCCACCTACTGGAAGAAGGTGGCGATCCACGGGAACATCCAGTTGGGGAAGGCCATCAACTTCGCGCCGCCGGCGGGGCAGGCCCCGTACCTGGCGAACGAGACCAACGCCTTCCTGCTGGTCACGGTGCGCCCGTTCGGCAACCTGACCGTGGACAACACCTACATCATCGAGCGGCTGCGTGACCGCGAGAGCGAGCGGTCGATCCTGAACTTCCACGTCGCCCGCTCGAAGTGGAACTACCAGTTCACGAAAGAGCTTTCGGTGCGCACCATCTTCCAGTACACCGCGCTGCTGGGGCACCCGGCGCTCACGTCGCTCGAGAACGAGAAGCAGTTCAACGCCGACTTCCTCATCAGCTACCTCATCCACCCGGGGACGGCGATCTACGTGGGCTACAACTCCGACCTGCAAAACCTCGACCGGCTGGGCATCGACACGCACACCGGGCTGTTCCGCACGCGAAACCGCTTCCTGGAAGACGGGAGAGGGTTCTTCATCAAGGGCAGCTACCAGTTCCGGTTCTAGGAGAGAGACGCCCAGAAGGGCGTCTCTACTGAAGAGCCTGGCCTGGCCGTGCGCAGCGGCCTCGCTGCGGCGCTTCACGTGCTCGCGAAGGGCGACCAGGCGTGGCCGAAGGCGGCGGCGAGGAAGCGGTCAAGGTTGTACTTGAGCGCCACGAGCAGCGCGCCCGTCGTTCAATTTATTTTTTGCTGTTCAGAGCGGGCGGCTCACGCCGAAGACGAGCGCAAGTCTAAGTAGATGTCCCGCGAGCTGGACATCCTCCGGTAAGGACGGCGCGCGGGACGCGCCCCGGCGACGGCCACGCCGGGGATATTTTCATGGAGCGCGCATATACAATGCGTGCGC